>CABQOK010000018.1 GCA_902465755.1 uncultured Anaerococcus sp. | reverse complement strand
ATATTTTTAATTTTCTAAAATCTAACACTTGGAAAACTTTAATGTACTCAATCTTGTATATGGAAAATTTCAACAAGAAAAACTGGATTTTTTTCTCTAAACATATACATAAACATATATAGACTTGTTTTTAAACTATATTTATAATCTGATAAATTAAGACTGATATTACCAATACAATTATGCATTTAACATTAAAAACGCTTAAAGCGCAAAATATGAAGCATAATTACTAAAGTTTTAAAATTATAATTCTTATAATCAATTATAGAGTATAATTAAATTGTTACTATCCCCAGACTGGTAACAGAAATGGGGTGTCTAACATGGATAATTTACTTTACTCTTTGACAGTTTCTATCATGGCAGGTGTACTTAGTCACTACATCTGCAAGTGGCTAGATGGAAACGGCAATAAAGATAGTAACTAGCCCAAAAAAAGACTGGAGCGGCTACTCCAGTCTTTTTATGTGTCCAACATGTTGAACTTTACTCTTTTAGTCACAACTATTATACACCTTAGAATTGTTTTTTACCACTATAAATTGTTTTTTACTCTTTTAAAAAATGACGAGCCTTATAAGCCGGCTTAATTTTTTATTTTACTATAACTGCAATACCGTCTGGTATAACTGTAACTGTGCTATCTTTACCCATCAATTCATCTGCTTTTTCCATAGCTTCGTCTAAGGTTTTGACAGGGATAAAGTGGAAGTCTTCTAGGGTCTTTGGGTCATAATCTGATACGTAGATTACTGCTTTTGCCTTTAGGAGAATCCTACATAGGATTTGTGATTCCCATTGGTCTGGTATAGTTTCAATTTTTGGTGTATCGAGGAAACCTTTGTATAACTTTTCTATGTCTCTTTCTTCTAGGAAGGCCCTGTGGAAGGCATCTCCTCCAGTACCATCTCCTGATTCTGAACAAACTATGATTACTCCGTCATCTTTAAGGGTAGCTTCTGCTGCTGTCATTGACTTAACTGTTTGGTAGATATTTTGATCAAGTGGGTAGCCACCGTTTGATGTAATGGCAATGTCTGCTTCTTTTCTTTCAACTCCAGCCTTATCCTTTAGCCAATCTGTTCCAGCCTCGTGAGCCTTCTCGAGATCACCTGCTACTGCGTGGATTACTTTCTTTTCAGAATTTATTACGACATTAACTACATAGCAAAGTCCTAGGGCTCTAGCTGCTGCAACCATGTCCTTGTGGATTGGATTGTTTTCGAGATTTCCTGTTCTTGAGTATTGACTGTCGATAAATTCTGAGTTGTGATTGTACATTACAGCCTTTCTAGAACAGCAGCCAGGGAAAACTGACTTTCTTCCTCCAGAAAATCCTGCAAAGAAGTGTGGCTCGATAAAACCTTCTGCTACTAGAAGATCTGCCTCAGCAGCTATTTTATTTACTACGATATCTCCACCTGAAGGAAGCTTTTCGTCTAAAGTTACGAGCATGTCTTCATCATCGCAGTCGTGGATGTAGATTTTTTCATTATTATAAATCTCTTCGCCTAGTTTAAATATCAATTCTTCCTTCTTAGAATTTCTATGGCAGCCTGTGGCTACTAGAAGGGTTATGTCTGCATCTGGATTTCCCTCTCTGATTTCAGCAAGCATTAGGGGAAGTATGTATTTACTTGGAACTGGTCTTGTATGATCGCTTATGAGGATGACAACCTTATCCTTGCCGACAGCAAGCTCTTTTAATTTTTTAGATTCGATGGGACTTGCCATAGCTTTTTTTACTATTGTAAGTTGGTCATCTTCTGGATGGTATTCTTCTAGGTGGGATGTTAATATCCCTTGGATTCTTGAATCGTCAATTTCTGTTTCTTGGAATGTTTTTCCATAAGGTAATTTGATTTTCATAAAAACTCCTTTGTTTACTTCTCTTCATGAAAAGCTTTTCTTTTATTATATATAATTAGGACTTGATATGCAAATTTTTTATCAAGTCCCTAGTGTCATATTAAGCTTACCAAAAGATAGATAGCCCCTGATGCAAGCATTAGCTTAATCGGATCTATATCCTTTTTAATCATCAGAATTAAGATAAGGCCGAAAAGAACTAACATCTTATAATCTAGATTCATTAAAGCAATTGCTCTTGTATCAAATAAGGCAGTCATAAGTATATCTACACCAGCTATCAAAATCATAGAAATTATAGCAGGTCTAAGGAAGTACAAAACGTTAGAAATCGAATCTAGGTCCTTGTATTTTTTGTAAAAATAGGCCAAAATTCCAACGATTATCGCAGAAGGCGTCACACAACCTAGGGTTGCGACAAGCCCTCCAAGAATACCTCCTACCCTCACTCCCACGAAGGTCGCAGAATTTACGGCAATAGGTCCTGGAGTCATCTGACTTATGGTAATGAGGTCGTTAAACTCAGAAAGACTTAGCCAAGAATTTGCCCCGACTACTTCCTGCTGGATTAGAGGAAGAGCAGCGTAACCTCCACCGAAGGAGAAGAGTCCCACCTTAAAAAAGGTCAAATATAAGTCAAGAAGCACGGCTTTCTCCTTTCTTCTTCCATGAATAGATAAGACCCACCAAAATCAAGGCAAGGATGATATAGACAATATTAATCTTAAAGAAAAATCCTGCTACAAAGCTTAAAACCATTACTAGAAAGAGAGTTTTCGACTTAAGTTTTAAGAGATCTTCCGTCATATCTATGACTACCTTAAAGATAAGGGCTGCGACTCCTGCCTGCATTCCCTTAAGAAAGGTCGCTATAAATTTATTGGCTATAAAGGCCTTGTAGAAAATAGAAATCGTAGAAATTATCACTAAGGGCGGAATAATAGTTGCAAGGATTGCTACAAGCATGCCGGAGATGCCAAAGGTCTCATAGCCTACTACTACAGCTGCATTTACAGCGACAGCTCCAGGAGCCGATTGGGCAATAGCAGTCATATCTAGCATGTCGTCCTTCTCTAGCCAGCCTAGCTTATCTACAAAGGTATCCTTCATCAGTGAAATTATTACATAACCTCCGCCAAAGGTAAAGGCGGACAGATATAGGGTGGACTTAAATAATTGCCACAAACTTTTCTTTTCTTCCATACTACCTCTTTTCTTTCTCTACTATATTCTACCAATTATAAAGATTTTCTTCTATTCTTCCACTTTAATCTTCATAGACCTAAGCCTAATTTTGCTAATATTTCTTACATCGCCTATAATTTTGATAAATGTTGCAGAAAATTTCTCGAAGATAAAAGTAGTCTTAGAAGAATCTTTTGTTATCTCATAAGGTCTAAGCTCCTTGAAGCTATCTTCATTCTCACTTTCTCCTATGAAAAATCTAAGCTTAGAGAAAGATCCTTGTGGATAGATTTCAATTTCTCCAAAAATCTGCTGGGTGTCGTAGGCAAAATAAATCTCATCTTCACTCACTCTTTTTTCCAGGGCGAAATCCTCTATATAGGCATCTTTCCTGTATCTTTCTACTAGCCTTCTTACAATAACAGAAGATTTATAATTTTTCCCTAAGAGTTTTAGCCTTGCTCTAGTTCTTACAAAACCCTCTCTCCTAAATTCTTCTTCATCAAAATCGTCATAGCTTATCTCCTTGCCATGGTAATATATTTGTCCATCCTCATCTACTAGGGGAAGAGATTTAGGAAAGATTGGTGGCTCATCTTCGAAAATACCCATTTCATAATCCATTAGCCTAAGCTCACCCTTGATATCTAAGACGTATATGTTGATCGGTCCACTCTTAGAATCTTCCACATAGGTCCTGTGATACTTGCCTTTTTCTATTAGATTCCAGGAAATCTCCTTATCTCCTTCAAGACCAAGATCTTCGGGTGAAGAATTTATCAGGTACTTATCATAAGCTAGACTATTTCTTTTGTGAAATTTTCCCCAAACAGGGATTGTAAGCTCTGCCTGTCTTAAATTTTGGCCAGAGGCTTTAAGCTTAAGAGGACCGGGACCTTTTGCCTTAACTATGGCAAGGAGCCTTCCTCCGTAGGCCCTTTTCTTATGAGTCCTAAAGGGATCAAAGTCAGTTTGTAGTCCTGAATCCAAACCAATAAGCTTTGCATTTTCTGATACTTCTACAGATATTTCATCTGATGCGCCAGTTTTGATATTCCCACCTTCATCTACAAGGTCTATAGTAATGAAGTTAATCCCATCTCCATTTTCTCCCATAGAAGGATAAAAGGCCTCTAACTTTATAAAAGTACCTTCAGTAGGGGTTTTAACCTTAGATCTTCCTACCGTATTTCTTATGATTTTGCCATTTTCATCAAAGGATATGGCAGAGAGCTCTCCTTTCTCATAAGGCATATGCCAAGTCATATACAAAGATTTCGGCCCTTCTTCTCCCTTGACCTTCTTGTAGCTAAAGCCCGCCTTTGTCCTTACTTCATCCATGTATTTCTTTCCCAAAGATTTGATATTCACATCTTCATCAGTAAATATCAACTCAACAGCAGATGCATTGGTGTAGACAACTATCGGGACATTTTCTGCCAAATCTCCTAGTTCTTTAGCATTCCAAGAAGGAAGGATATGGGTCGTTGTATCTTTTTCATTCCACAAGGCCCTGTAGAGATAGTAGGAGTCTTTGGGAAATCCCGCCGTATCAACTATGCCGAAAAAGGAAGATCTAGGAGCAGGAAAGCCGTAGGGTGCTCCTCTTTCGATGCCATTGTAGGGAGTTGGTTCACCTAGATAATCAAAGCCCGTCCACACAGCCTCTCCCATTACAAAGTCGCGATTTATTACATCAAACCAGGCTTCTGCTGCAAGATTTCCCCAGGCGACTTTGGATTCATCATAGGAAGTAAGACGCATATCTTCTCTTAGATCATCTCCCAACCTATCATAACAAGCCCTAGAGTTAACTGATGAAGCAGATTCTGACTGCCAGAGAATCCAGTTAGGGTGGTCTTTGTGGATCTTATCATATTTATCCCCATCGCAATAGTTAAGACCGACAAGGCCCTTAGATCTTGTAAGTTCTTCTTCGATTTCGACTAAGTTTTTATCGTAGCCATCTCTTAGGGAATTATCCCCTATGGTTAGAAATCTCTTCTGGTCAAGCTCTCTCGCCCAGCTTATCAAATTACTGGCAATACTCGGATATTCCTTGCTCCTAGTCTGGTTAGTCCCGCACAAAATTTCATTGCCCAAAGAATAGGCTATGATTGATGGGGCATTATAATCTCTTCTTAGGGTTTCCTTTAAGTCAAATTCTCCCCGAGTCATGTCGCAAGTCGCATTTATGAGCTCACTTTCCCCAATCCTTTGGGCAAAATACCTAGAATAATCCTTGTAATTATTATTCTTATCCAAAATCCATCCATCAAATATTTCCTCTATAAGGAGGATGCCCTCCTTGTTTGCTATATCGATTAACTTCTTACTAGCTGGATTGTGGGTGATTCTTATAGCATTTGCTCCCATATCCTTCATAAGCAGAACTTGCCTAAGGATTGCCCTATAATAATCGGCCGCCCCAAGAGCCCCTTGATCATGGTGGAGGCAAACTGCCTTTAACTTTATGGGCTTTCCATTTAGAGAAAAACCCCTAGAAGATGAAGCAGCAAAGTATCTAAAGCCATAGTCACCCGTAATTTTATCAATTATTTTCCCCTTGTGTTTTATAAGAGATTCTATCTTGTAAAGGTCGGGATCATCCACACTCCAAAGTCTTGGGTAGGAAATAGGAAATCTATCTTTAAGCTCTATTTCTCCCATAGCTTCTATGGAAAAAACTTCTGATTTATATCTTTCAACTAGTCTGTCTTCGTAGATAAGCTTATGTTCAAGGCTAATTTCTTCATCAAAGTTACTCTTGTTTGAAATAAAGGACCTGATTTCTAGGTCGATTTCTCCTTTTTTATCTTCTAAACCACAATCATCAATCCTAACTTCATCGAAGGCTATGTCGTCTGTAAGGATGAGATCAAGGTCTCTATAAATTCCAGAACCAGAATACCAACGGCTAGTAGGAATTGGGTTATCAACTTTGATAGCCAAAATATTTTCCCTATCATAATAAAGGAAATCAGTAATATCGATTAGAAAGGGACTGTATCCATGGTGGTGATAAGCCAATTTATTTCCATTAAGGAAGATCTCGGCATCGCAGTAGATTCCATCAAAGGAAAGTTTAGCTCTCTTTTTCTCTTTTATAATAAAACTTTTCCTGTAAAGCCCCACTCCTCCGAGCTTATAGGCAGACTGGGCCTCTCCCGCCTTAGAATAAGGTCTAGCTATCGAGTAATCGTGGGGTAGGTCTATATAATCCCAGGATGAATCATCGAAGAAGTTCTTGTAAAAACCTGGAATATCTCCCAAAGCAAATTTCCAGGACTTATTAAGATTGATTCTTCTTTGATTAGTATCTATTTTTTCTATATAGTATTTACTTTTCATAGGCTCTGGAAGTATATTCAAGCGAAAAACTATCTCCCTTGCCTTTATAAAGTCCTCATGGCTTATTCTTTTACCTTCTAAGATTTTCCCGTCTACTTTTATATCTTTGACAAAATTCTTGTGAGGATAATTCTCTTCAGTCCTGATTTCTATAGTATTTCCCGAAGAAAGCTTCACTTTCATCTTATCAAAAAGGCTTATGCCCATTTCATAAAAGCCACTTGCTGGTGTGAGTGGATAGATTCCCATAGCCGATAGGATAAACCAGGATGCCATAGACCCATTGTCCTCATCCCCAGGAAAGCCCCTAAAGTTATAGGAAAAATAATCTCTCATCAAAGTCTTTATTATAATCTCACTCTTCCAATATTTTTCGACTAAGTTATATAGGTAAGGAAGGTGGAAGGAAGGTTGGTTGGATATGGCAAATTGACCGAAATGAGCATCGTGCATCTCGCTCATTTCATGGATATCATAGCCATAAGATCCTACATGATAGGTCGAATCCGCGTTTATCATCTGATCAAGTCTATCTTCAAACTTTTCCTTACTCCCGAAAAGCTCAATCAATCTAGGAAAGTCATGGTAGCAATTGTAGGAATTCTGGAAGGCTGAGCCTTCTGTATAGGGAGAACCCCAGGAAAGCGGATCAAAATCTCCTACAAACTCTCCTTTTCTATTCTTTGCCCTAAGAAACTTAGTCTCGTAATCGAAGAGCTTCTCCCAATTTCTAGAATAAGAATAGTATCTATCTGCCAAATCCTCCTTCCCACAAAGCTCTGCCACCCTTCCTATAGAAAAATCCGCAAGACTGTTATCAAGAGTCTGGTTGACAGATTCGGGAAAGTCGGATGGAACATAACCTAGCTTTCTGTAGGTTTTGGACTTGAAACGACCATATCTATCATCTTCTCCTTCCTTTTCAGCCGCATCCAGCAAGGCCTTTAGGAAAAGTTCTTTCTTATCGATAGAAATCCCCTTAGTAAGGGCATCAGCTATCACATTCTCAACCAAGGTCCCTGGCATAAGCCCCCTCTCATCTGGTGAGAGCCACTTTGGAAGATAGCCGGTATCACGATAGAAGTTCAAAACCCCTTCTAAGATATCCGATAAATCCTCTTCTGCTACGAGACTAAGGAGGGGAAATAGGGTCTTCTGTCCATCCCAAAAGCCAATATTCGTATAAAACTTCCCTCTCTTTATGGAGCTCGTATGAGTATCGAAATAGATGTCCTGATTTTTCTTATCCTTTTCGAAGAATTTCATAGGAAAAAGGAAGGCTCTGTAAACTGCATGATAAAAGAACTTGATCTTGTCTATCTTCCTATAAGGGGTGAATTTTTGGAAATTATCCTCATAGTCTAAGTCTCCTATTTGGAAAATATCGAAATATTTATCCCGAGCCTTTTTAGATTCTTTGATTATAAGTTCAAGATCATCAGGGATTTTTTCATAATTATCTCGGTCTTGGTCCATTGAGATAAAGGATGTTGCAAACTTTAGAGAGGTCTCATCACTACTTGTCTTTACATAGTAGCACCCTTCCTCGAAAGAAAACTTATAGGCTTTTGAAAAACCAATTTTGATATACATCTTAAGATTTTTATCTTCGCAAGCCGCATAATTTATGACAAATCCTTCCAGGAAATCTCCATTCTTCTCTAGTTTTAGACCATCTGTAAATATCTTAAAAGTACGCTTTCCACAAGACTTGATTACTCCTCCCAAATCCATCATAGAAGCAAGGACGCTTCCCCCATTCTTATAAGATATTTTAAGAAAATTAGGTCTAAAGATTGATTCTTCTCTGTCATAACTTATATTTTCATCATCAGTAAGGGGGAGGATATTGATATATGAAAAATCTCCCATCCACGGACTAGGCTGGTGACTTATACGAAAGGCAAGGAGACCTTTATCTTCTGGATGAAAGAAGAAAGTACCATCATCCCTGGTCATCAGTGTAAGATAATTGTTCCCATGAGGCATCCCGCACAAGGGTAGAGTATTGCCATTAGAGAAATCTCTCACAGAAGCTGTCCCTATCCTAGTATCTGTATATCTTATATCTTTTAATATGTCATCAATAATTTTCATATAAACCCTCTTCAATAATCTTGCTATATTTATAAATCAATTTTGAAATCATTTCTACTTCTTCCAAGATTTTTGCTAGTTCATCTTTGCTAGAAACTCTTGCTCCATATTCATTTTCGAAGGAATCCTTCAGCTTTAAGCAGGGTAATTCTTTTTCAAATCGCTCCAAGTAATATCCCTTCAAGGTCCTTCTAATAAATACTATTTTCTCTACCATCATAAGTCCAATCCTCATACCTTCCAAGCTTAGGCTAGGGCTAGGCTGATTTTCTTTCTTATCACTCGATGGATATATGAGAAAAGAATCTCTGCTCTCCCAAAGAAAGAAGCTCGTATCTTGCCTAGGATCTTTTACCCAAGCGTCAAAAGCCCATCTTAAGAATCCATCGAAGACATTTAGATAAGAAAAAAGAATGAGCCAAGTTGCTTCGAATGGTTCTGAGTAAAGGAAGGTATTGGGAAATATTCCTGTACAAGTATAAAGACTCGTAAAAAGCCCCTTATTTCTCCTATCTCTAACATAGGATATACAGTCCTCATCTACGCTAGATAAGATAAAGGAGATATCCTCTATCCTATCGAAAAGCTTGATATTATCTTTATCAAAAGAAGTCTGATAGGCGATTTTAAAACTTTTCCCATCCTTGTTTTTAAAGCTTGATAGAAAATCGATAGCATCCAAGACATCCTCTTTCTCTCTTTCATCAATTCCTATATAAGTCTTGTCAAAATATCCTAACTCATCCAAATGCTCTATGAAATCCGGCAAAAATATTTGCCGAAATTTCTTATCCTTTGAATCAGCATCCCAGCTTATTAGAGAAAAAGCATAGATTTTATCAAGCATATCGTAACTTTCACCAAGATGAACAAAGCTATCGAAGTAGGAATAATCAAAATCATAACTTCCATCTTTCGATACTTCTCTAACCATAGAAGGGCTATCGTCATATGTCTGATGGGCACAAGGTTCATCTACTATCGTTGTAGTAAGAGTCTTCCCAGAAATCGCCTTATACAAGAGAAGGTGTTTTCTTAAAATATCCAAGTGCCTTTTGCCAAACAATTCTTTCTCAGAAAGCTTGTAAAACCTATAAGAAGAAAAAGGATATTGCCAAAGATTTATATCAAAAGGAGATTTTTTCCTACAAAGGTCTAAGAGCTCGATCGAAAACTCAAATTTATAATTAGAATTTTCATGATAAATATTGATTTTACCCTTATACAATCCTGGTTTAGCATCTTTGGGGAAATCTACATAATAGAAAAACCTAAGCGACGAATTGGCTTTTATTCTAGCTTGAGACTTATAGTCTATAATATCATCTAGCTCAATTTTTGGAAAATCTGGCATAAGAGTCCTATCATATCCTCTTCCTATATGACCTCTAGCTTTTTGGACAATCCTTATAGAAATATAATCTGAAGAAATACTGGCTTCGGAAGATCTTAGAGAAGAAGGCTCGATCTTGACAGATAAACTCTCTGACGAAAGATTCTCTATAATAAAAGAGGAAGAAAATAAATCTCCCCTATAGGCATAATCAATATTTTCATAAACAAAGTCTCCCCTAACAAAGGGGCTTATCTCAAAAATCTTAAGCTTACAATTTCCCATAAAATCCTCCCCATGTAAGTACTATTCTAGCAGAGAAAAGGTTTTTTTGTAAAGAAAAAAAGATGCGCCAGTTAAGACGCACCTTACATCTTAAGATTTATTAACATAAATCCGACTATACCTGAACACCTGATAATATCTCAAAAGGAACTATTACTATTTGAGGGAATAATATCATCAATAGAATAATAACAACTTCTACAATTAAAAATGGCAATACTGATTTCACAACCTTTTCCATTGTGATTCCCCCTGCAGCACTCGCAACATTAAGTACCGTTCCAACTGGAGGAGTTAGTAGTCCCATTACTATTGATATAACAAATACAACTCCAAAGTAAACTTCATTAATACCTGCTTCTTTAACAACTGGTAGTACTACAGGAGCTAATATTAATATCGTAGGATTTACATCCATTGTGGTGCCTATTATCAAGATCAATCCCAATATAATAAGCATCAAAATCCTAGGACTTCCTATAAATGGATGAAGTAAGTTTGAAACTAAAACCGGGATGTTTGCAACAGTCATTACCCAAGATGATATAGCTGAAGCAGCAACTAAAAACATAATTGTAGCAGATGATTTAGCAGAAGATATTAATCCATCTAATAAATCTCTAAAGTTTAGCTCTCTATAAACAACTAGTCCTATAATCAAGGAATAAACTACTGCAACTACACCAGCTTCTGTAGGAGTAAAAACTCCGGTTTGAAGACCAACTAGAATTCCAACTGGCATTAATATTGCCCAAATTGCATCCTTAGTTGCCTTCATTCTTTCCTCAAATGGTTGTTTTGGTAATGGTGCTATGTTTCTTTTTTTAGCTACTATAAACCACATAATTGCCAATCCAGCCGATATATATATTGCTGGAGCAACTCCTGCTAAGAATAAATGTGAAACGGGTATGCTTGCTGTAACGCCTAAGACTATCATTGGAGCAGATGGTGGCATTATTGGCGATAATAAATTTGAAGCCGCAACAAGTCCTGTAGCATCCTCCCTATCATAATTAGCTTTAACCATCATAGGGATTAAAATTCCTCCTAAAGCAGCAGTAGATGCAACAGCTGACCCGACCATGCTAGCAAATAATAGTGTCGCTATTATTGTTACATAACCTAATCCACCTCTAAAGTGACCCACCCAAGCACTTGCAGCGTTAACAAGTCTATTCGTAAGGCCACCTCTATTCATGAGATCTCCTGCCAACATAAAGAATGGTAATGCCATCATAGAATAACTATCGGCACCATTGAACATATTTTGGGAAATTATCTGAACATCAAATCCATTTAGATAAGCTAACATGCTTACACCACTAAATATCAAGGCAAATGCAATTGGTAAGCCTATCGCCATCGATCCTAATAATGATATTATAAATACTAATAGGGTCATTGGTCAATCTCCTTATAATTATTTGTAAACTCTTTTTCGATATAGTCGTTGTCTTCTAACTTAAAATCTTCTGGGTGTTTTATAGCAATATAAATCTTTTCTATCGCTAAGATTCCTATACAAACACCAGACAATATACATATTGAATATAAGAATGAGAAAGGCAAACCTAATACTGCCGTCTTTGCTCCACTGCTTTGAATCACCATTTTTATTGACCCTAAAGTTAGTATAGCCATCATTATTAAAATAATAACGTTTACAATTATACTAGAAATAATCTGTCCTTTTTTGGGAAATCTCTTTACAAGCATATCTACACATAAATGTTCTCCTTCCCTCATAGCAACAATAGCTCCGATAAAAGTCATAAAA
The DNA here is from genome assembly GCA_902465755.1 of uncultured Anaerococcus sp. Lineage (GTDB taxonomy): Bacteria > Bacillota > Clostridia > Tissierellales > Peptoniphilaceae > Anaerococcus. The sequence continues at coordinate 1,305 of CABQOK010000018.1, read as the reverse complement.
ACAAATGTATATCTTGAAACCTCTTCAGAAGATGCTAGACCTGTATTGAAAACAAATCTTAATATTACATTAAGAAATACAAAGACGACCATTATACCCATCATAATTCCTAGAAATATATCTATGAATTTAAAAAATCTATTATAATTCTTCATACACTACTCCTATTTTACTTCCTGAATTCTTTCAATAAGATCTTCTGCCCAATCATACTTCTCATACAAATAATCATAAACTGGTTTGACCATTTCTCTCATTTTCTCATAATCTTCTTCGCTAGGTTCTGTAATATTTATTCCTTGCTCCTTAAGGAAGACTTTGTCATCTTTTATACTTTGTTCGTATATGTCCCAGGCTCTCTGAGCTGTTAGTTTCGCTGCTTTCTCAAAAACTTCCCTATCTTCTTCTGGCAAACTTTCTAGAAACTCATCATTACCTAATATTTCTATTGAAGATACCATGTGATTTGTTTCATATATGTCTTTTGAAACTGTATACCATCCTTCTTGTCTAAATGTTGATAAAGGGTTATCTTGACCTTCAATAACTCCTTGTTCTAGGGAAGTAAATACTTCGCTCATATCCATTATCACAACATTAGCTCCTAGAGATTCTGCTAACTTTACGTGAATTGGGTTATTAGGCATTCTTAACTTTTGACCTTTAAAGTCATCTATTTATTTTAAATTTTTTGAAGACGAGAAAACCCTTGCACCATTTGGAGCCAAAGCCATAAAATCAAGAGGTTCCCTGTCTTCTAAATATTGTGCAATTTCATCTCCTATTTCTCCTTCGTATACTTTTCTTGCGTGACTGACATCTCTAAAAATAAAAGGGAAATCTGGAGTCGCCATCATATCTATCTCGGACCACATTACAGTACCAACCGCTGTAATTTCTATGATACCTGATCTAGTATAATCAAAGAGTTGCTTCTCACCACCTAGCCTTCCTGAATCATACAATTGAACATTGTATCTTCCCCCTGTTTCTTCTTCAATCATTGGTAAAAACACTTCCCTAAATGCAATATTTACAGGATGGGTAGGAGCAACAACTGTAGCCACTTTTACAAGTTGTCCCCCATTTCCTGTTGTATCATTATCGCAAGAAGAGAATGAAAATAATAAAACTAATGATATTATAAAGGTTAATAATTTACTCCTCTTCATCATTCACTCCTAAATAATACTAATCCAAAACTAATATAACTTTTTCTGTATAAATATTTTTATCCATTATCATTTTTATAGCTTTTTCAGCTTCTTCAAACTTCATTTCATGACTTACCAAGTCATCAAACGG
>CABQOK010000017.1 GCA_902465755.1 uncultured Anaerococcus sp. | reverse complement strand
ATTGTCGCATTTAATTTTATAACCTATCTATAAAATAAATGAAAGATTCAAAATTTAAACATTAAAAATCCTATTCTAAATAAAATTTAGAGCCTTAAGCTCAACAAAAAAAGGATAAGCAAGTCGCCTATCCTCTAGTTTAAACATTTATTTTCCCGTAATTTATTTATAAATCCAAGTTTCTGTCTTTTCTACAAATTCATTCACAAATTTATTCTTGAGCCTCATTGCGATGGGATCTACATCATCAGCCTCAAATACAATCGTCTCATACTTACAGAAGAGAGCATAACAAAGGGCAAGCAAAAAATCGTCTCCTGTACTAGTCTCTTCACAAAGCACATAAGCTATTTCATTATCCTCTACAAAGGCAAAATTTTTCTCGTCAACAAAATAAACTTCATTTGGTAAACTTTCTATAAATTCTTCAAAGCTCGCTGTCAATGGATTAATCGCCTGATGCATTTTTTTGTAATGATTATAATAATTCCAAGAAAACTCACGATTTTTAACTGTCGTCATAATTTTCGTATCACTTGGTGCAATTTTCAAATCTGAAGAAGAAAATTCACATGAATAGCAAGTACGCATAAGCTTAAAACCATTTTGTAAAATAAAATTCCTCTTTAAATCACCATTGTCCTCCAGCATAATCTGAAGAGGTGCATCGAATTTATCAGCAATTGAACGAAAAGATAGCATCGGGCTTATGTCTTCATTTTCAAAATCAATATAAATATTTTTATTGTGAAAATCATTTCTATGGGTCGTTAACATATATTCTCCTCTAATATAAAATTTGAAAACTATAAGTAATTTTTCTATTATATAAATAACAGCATTGTCAAATTTATAAACTTGTCTAAAATAATAATACTCTAGTTTTGCTAGAGTCTTGTGTTTTTAATCCCATTATCGACTCGAAATCGTTGATGCTCCTATTCGTCGCGTTGGCTTTTCTTCCCTGCAGAAGGGTTTTCGTCATTTCTACTGCGCGACTTTGTCGCTTGAGAAATGATGAAAAACGTAAAAACATCGCTTGCGATTCCTCTCGAAAACCCCTTGGAGTTTTCTCGATTAGTTTTTCGGACTCGGATTTGCTTCGTTTGAGTAAGTCTATATCATATTTGAAAATCACTCCGTGATTTTCAATCCCATTCAGCGACTCCACAAAAAAAAATGCTCCCTACTCGGTCGCATCTTTTTCGCTACGCTGCATAAGGGCAGCCATCCATCTATCTTCGCACTTCGTGCTCGATATATGGGGCTGACGTAAAAACATCGCTTGCGATGTTTTTACTCCCATTCAATTGTTCCAGGTGGTTTACTTGTTATATCGTATACTATTCTTCCTACTCCAGCTACTTCGTTTATCATTCTGTTGGAGAGGGTTTGCATTAGGTCGTATGGGAGGTTGGCGGCTTCTACTGTCATGGCGTCGGTGCTGGTTACTGCTCTTACTGCTATGACGTTTTCGTATACTCTTGCGTCTCCTTTTACTCCTACTGTCCTTATTGGGGTCCATACTGTGAAGTATTGCCAAATGTCTTCTTTGAGGCCGAAGTTTTCTACTTCTTCTCTTAGGATTGCGTCTGTTTCTCTTACTATTTCTAGTTTGTCTTTGGTGATTTCACCTATTACTCTTATGGCAAGACCTGGTCCTGGGAATGGTTGGCGCCATACCATGTCGTGTGGTACTCCTATTGCCTCTCCTACTGCTCTTACTTCGTCTTTGAATAGTTCTCTTAGGGGCTCTACTAGTCCTACGAAGTCCATATCTTCAGGTAGTCCTCCTACGTTGTGGTGGCTTTTGATTACACTTGCCTTATCTTTACCGCTTTCGATTACGTCAGGGTAGATTGTTCCTTGGACTAGGTATTTGGCTCCGCCGATTTTTTTGGCTTCTTCTTCGAATACTTCTACGAAGTGGTTGCCTATGATTTTTCTTTTCTCTTCAGGCTCTTCCACTCCCTTAAGTAGACTTAGGAATTCTTCTGATTTGTCGACCATTTTTACGTTTAGACCAAGGTCCTTGTAGGTTTCCATTACAGATTTGGCTTCGTCTTTTCTTAGTAGTCCGTGGTCTACGAAGATACATTGGAGATTATCTCCTATTGCCTTTGATACGATTGTCGCTGCAACTGATGAGTCTACTCCACCTGATAGGCCGCAGATCATTTTTTCTCCATCGTATTTTTCTTTGATTTCAGCAATTTTTGCCTTGGCAAAGTCTTCCATAGTCCATGTTTTCTCAGCTTGAGCTATGTTTATTACGAAGTTTTCTAGCATTTGTTTTCCGTACTCAGAGTGGACTACTTCTGGGTGGAATTGTACCGCATAGATTTTCTTTTCTTTGTTTTCTATGCCTGCTACTGGTGCATTGAGGGTCCAAGCGATCTTCTTGAAGCCATCTGCGATTTTGTTTACTCTGTCCCTGTGGTTCATCCAGATTACGGATTCTTGAGGTACATTTTTGAACAGTTCGCTTTTTTGGTCTACGAATAGTGGAGTTTTGCCGTATTCACCGTTTTTAGGTGTTTCAACTTCTCCCTCGTAGTAGTGGTTGATATATTGGAGTCCGTAACAGATTCCTAGTATTGGAATGTCTAGGTCAAATATTCTATCATCAGCCTTTAGTGAGTTTTTGTCGTTTACTGATTGTGGGCCGCCTGTTAGGATTATTCCTGCAACATTTTCAAAATCAATGTCCTCGATTTTTGTGTCGCAGTCAAATAATTCAGCGTATACTCCCATTTCTCTAACTCTTCTTACGATGAGTTGGTCGTATTGGCCGCCGAAGTTTAATACTATAATTTTATCTTTCTTCATGCCCCCTCCTTTTATTGGACGTGCTTTTTGCGTTCTTCTGGAAACTTTTCGAAGTAGTATTGGACAATATCTGTTGCAGTTTGCTCGATTGTGTTTTCTGTAACATCTATTACCTTACAATCCAAATCCTTGAAGACTTCGTGCGCGTATTCTAGCTCTCTTCTGATTCTTTTATCATCGTAGTATATTGACTCCCCTACTATGCCAAGCGACTTGCTCCTTACTTCCCTAATGTTTGAGAGCTTGTCTGGGTCAATCACAAGACCTATGATCCTGTCTGGATCGACTTCAAATATCTCACGTGGAAGTTTTATTTCTGGCACTAGAGGAAGGTTTGAGACCTTGAAGTTTTTGGTCGCAAGTATCATTGTGGTAGGAGTCTTGCTGGTCCTCGATACTCCTACTAGGACAATGTCTGATAGAGGAAAGGACCTAGGATCTTTGCCATCGTCGTATTGAATGGCGAATTCTATGGCTTCTATCATATTGAAATAGTCCTCTGATAGGGTTCTAGTTAGGCCGATTTGTCTTACTGCCTTAAGGCCTGTCGCTTCCTCTACCTTTCTGATTCCGTAGTTTAGGATGTCTAATACTTCGATGTTTTTTTCTTTGGCTACAGCTCTTAGATGCTTGGATAGGTCTTCGTTGGCGATGGTTTGAACGACTATACAGTTCTCGTCAGCCTTATCCATCACTTCGTCGATTTCTTCTGTTGTATCTATGCTTGGTTTTCTAATAAGATTTACCTTAAGGTCAGGAAATTGGCTCGTCACTGACTTGATGTAGTTTTGTGCAGTCTCTCCCGTCGAATCACTTATAAGTATTGTAGTCAATTCTTTCATTTTTTACCTTACTATTTCTTTTATATCGAGGATTTGCTCAATCCTTCTTGCTAGTTTGTTTAGCATGGCGATTCTGTTGTTTTTGACTTCTTCGTCTTCTACATTGATCATGGTATTGTCGAGATAGGAGTTACCCACTTCGCTTGTTTCTTTTATCTTATTAAGCTCTGCCAAAAAGTCCGCTTCTGCACTTGGATTAAAGTCCCCAAGCTCTGTGATTTTCTCATAGAAAGATCTTTCCAAGTCGTTTTCGAATAGGTCTTCTCTTACTTCAGTATCTACCCTATAGTCTGAAAGATTGACTATTCTTGTAAAGTAAGATACTTGATCTTCGTTATCTTCTAGGAAGCTTTCAATGCTTTTAGCTTTCTTTACGATTTTTATGATATTTAAATCGCTAGTATTAATTACAGAATTTACTGTATCGTAGCTTACACCATCGTCAATTAGTTTGTTTTTGAGTCTGTCCCTAAAGAAGTCTAGGACCTTATCCATTGCTGTATCGTAGTCGAAGGCAAGTTCGTTCTTTTCTGTATAGACTAGGAGGGCATCATTTACGAGCTTTCTTAGGTCTATATCGATAGAGTTTTCTAGGAAGATATTTATTATTCCAAGACAGGCCCTTCTTAGACCGAATGGGTCTTGGCTTCCTGTTACGTATTTTTCTATAGCGTAGAGACCAACTATGGTATCCATCTTATCTGCTATAGAAAGGATGATGCCTGTGATAGTTTTTGGTAGGGCAGATCCAGAAGATCTTGGCATGTAGGATTCTTCTATGGCTGTTGCCACTCTTTCTTCCTCGCCTGACTTACTTGCGTAAATCCTGCCCATAGTTCCTTGTAGCTCGGTAAATTCTACTACCATCTTAGTCACAAGATCAGCCTTTGATAGATAGGCTGATCTTCTTATAGGTTCAGCCATATCCTCGCCAATGGCTAGGGCTTGCCTGTATCTTTCTGTAAGGTCCATTAGCCTTTCTGTCTTAAGCTTCATGTTGCCCAAACCTTCAAAGAAGGAAAGATTTTCTAGGTCTTCTACATAGGCTTCAAGCGGCTTTTTCATGTCGATATCGTAGAAGAACTTAGCATCTTCTAGTCTTGCAACTAGGACTTTTTTGTTTCCTTCTACTACATTTTCCTTAAATTCTTCGTCCCCATTTCTTACGACTAGGAAATATGGAAGTAGGTTTTTGTTCTCGTCTAGGACTGGGAAGTATCTTTGGTGGTCCTTCATAGGAGTTGTTATTACTTCTTTTGGGATTTCTAGATAGTCTTTGTCGATTCCCCCTATTAGGACAGTTGGATATTCGACTATATTTATAACTTCATCTAGAAGGGTTTCGTCTTTCATGTACTCTCCGCCCACTTCGCTAGATAGTCTGTTAAGTCCTCTTAGGATAATGTCTTTTCTGTCTTTATATTTTAAGATTACGTAGTTTTCCTTAAGGAGCTTTTCGTAGTTTTCAATCTCATCGATTTCTATATGATTTGATCCAAGAGTTCTGTGGCCCTTGGTCACTCTTCCTACAGCAATTCCCTCAGCATCAAAGTCTAGGACTTCTCCATCTAGGATTGAGACAAACCATCTGATTGGTCTTGCCCATCTGATGGACTTTCCTGCCCATCTCATAGATCTTGGGAAGGAAATTGACTTTACAAGCTCGTAGACATTTTCTCTTAGGACTTCAGGAACTGATTTTGACTTTTCCTTTTTTTCTACATAGATATAGTCTTCGCCCTTGAATTCTCTGATTACTACATCAGATATGTCCGCTCCTTGGCCTTTTAGGAAACCTAAAAGAGGCTTCTTTGGCTCGCCGCCTTCGTCGTAGGCAATCTTTACACTTGGTCCTTTGACAGATACGGTCTTTTCTGTAAGATCTGCTTCTACACCCTCTAACAAGATAGCAAATCTTCTTGGAGTTGACTCTACTGAGATAGACTCGCAAGTTAATTTGTTTTCTTCGATTAGTTTTCTAAATTTATCTTCTAATTGTCTTTTAGTATTTTTGACATAATCAGAAGGTATCTCTTCTACTCCGATTTCTAATAAGTAATTACTCATCATTATCCTTTCTTAGAAGAGGGTAGCCTAACTCTTCTCTTTTCTCGATAAACTTGTGGGCTACCTTGCTTGATACGTCTCTTACCCTTTTGATATAGTGGCTTCTTTCTGAAACAGAAATTGCCCCCTTGGCATCTAGGGTGTTGAAGGCGTGGCTTGTCTTTAAGACATTGTCGTAGGCAGGAATACATAGACCTAGATCGATTAGTCTGTTGGCTTCTTTTTCGTAAATATTAAACAAGTCTTCTAGGACTTCGTTGTCTGCATCTTCGAATGAATATTTTGAATTCTCGTATTCCGCTAGGACAAAGATGTCTCTATATGTTAAATCCTTGGACCACTGGATATCAAATACATTATCCACTTCTGATAGATACATAAAGATTCTTTCAAGACCTATGGTAATCTCACCACTTTCGATCTCACAGTTTATCCCTCCGACTTGTTGGAAATAAGTAAATTGTGTAATCTCCATTCCATCAAGCCATACTTCCCAACCGAGTCCCCAAGCTCCTAGGGTTGGACTTTCCCAGTTGTCTTCGACAAATCTTATGTCATGCTCTCTTGGGTTAATTCCTATTGCTTCCAAGCATTCTAGATAAAGCTCTTGGATATTATCTGGGGTTGGCTTTAGGAGAATTTGCATTTGGTGGTGTTGGTAGAGTCTGTTTGGGTTTTGCCCATATCTACCATCTGCTGGCCTTCTTGATGGCTCCACATAGCACACCTTCCAAGGTTCAGGACCTAGGGCACGCAAAAATGTATTGGGATTCATAGTTCCTGCTCCCTTTTCAGTATCATAAGGAAGCATTACCGAACATCCCTCATTCTTCCAAAACTCTTCAAGTTTCATTATTAAATCTTCAAAGTACATTCTAATTCCTTTCGCTTAATCTCTTATAGACCCAATCCATAGAAGAAAACTTCTTGATATCAAGGCTAATTAAGCAATAATCTATTATTAATCTCACTACTTTCTCATAATCAGGGCTCATTTTAAGCTTACTAAGCTCTTCTGATTTTGTATATAATAACTTCATAAAATACAAGAGATCATCTCTAGTAAGGTAAATCAGATCGCCCGCATCCTTCTTGTGCTCTTCGCATATGAGGGAGGCTTCTCTGATAGAAAAGTAGCCTGTCGCCTTATCTATAATTCTACCGCAAATGCCGCAAGTAGAAAAGTTAGGCTTAAGACCTGAAAATGATATATATTTGATCAAAAATCCTAAAAATATATTAAGATGACCACTATCAGCGTCCTCTAGGGCTCTAAAGCTTGTATCAAGGAGCTTGAATACTATCTCCTTCTGGCTTGTATCGATAGTCTTTAGGAGCAAATCACACATGGCCGACTTGTAGAGGATAATGTCAAAATTCTTGGCACTTTTCTTGTAAGATTCTACTAGGTAGCCGTCTCTTATACCGTAGAAGTCTCCCTTCGTCTTGTACAAGGATAAGTTTACCTTCATAAATCTTCCTGTCAAAGAAAGAAGGCCGGAGTTTTTTCTATAAACTCCCTTGGCCATGATAGAAATTCTGCCGAGCTTGTCGGTAAATACTTCTATGATTTTGCTAGTCTCCTGATAGCTAAACTCCCTTAAGATAAAGCCTGTCACATCCTTAAGCTCACTTGTAGCCAAAGCGGTCCACCAACTTCTCTTTCTTTCTCCAGTCCTTTTCTACCTTAACCCACAATTGTAGGTTGACCTTACTTGATAGGAATTTTTCTATCTCACTTCTCGCATCCATGCCGATTTTCTTGATCATCTGGCCATTTTTACCGATAACAATCTCCTTGTGGCTATTTTTCTCCACCACAATTGTAGCCCTTATATCTATTAGTTTCTTCTTATCTCTTTGTTTGAAGTCGTCAATCCTAACAGCCACGCCGTGAGGGACTTCATTTGATAGATTTCTAAGAGCCTTCTCTCTTATGATCTCTGCTACGATAAATCTCTCGCTCTTATCTGTGATCATATCCCTATCGTAGTAGGCTGGGCCAAAGTCAAGCATTTCCTTGATAGTATCTATGAAAACATCGATATTTTCCCCTTCTAGGGCGGATATTTCTATAATCCTATCGAAATCGTAAACTCTAAAATTCTCCCTGATATGGGATAGTCTCTCCCTATCTGTAAGGTCGGTCTTGTTTATTAGAAGGATCTTGGGAAGCTTGATTTTTTCAAGCATTTCTAGGATTTCTCCGTCAATTCTTCCAATTTCCTCCGAATCATCCACAACCATGGTGATGATGTCAGATTCTTTGAGGCTTTCTTCTGAGAAGGTCAAAAGTCTTTCTTGGAGCTTGTTTCTAGGAGTTTGGATCCCTGGCGTATCAAGAAAGATTATCTGACTTTCATCATCGTTATATATAATTTGTATCTTATCTCTGGTAGTTTGGGGCTTGTTTGAGATTATAGAGATTTTCTCTCCTATAATCTTCTCCATTAAGGTTGATTTACCAACATTGGCCCTACCTACTACTGAGACGAATCCTGATTTTATCATTGTAAATCCTTTTTGCCAAAACTATGTGGAAGGAGGTCTTCCAAAGTGTAGGTCTTATAATCGTCTAGGGAGTTTGCTATTACAATCTTCGTATCCTCATCGAAAAACTCCGCCATAAATTGCCTGCATACTCCGCAAGGATATGTATCTGTCGAATCTCCTGTGATGACTATTGTATCAAATTCTCTAAAGCCTTTGGAGATTGCCCCAGCAAGGGCAGATCTTTCCGCACAGAGTGTAGGTGAGTAAGAGGCGTTTTCGATGTTTACTCCTTCGAAAACTTCTCCTTCCTTAGTTAGGACAACTGCCGAAACCCTAAAGTGTGAATAAGGAGAGTAAGATTTTTCCTTATTATCTAGGGCAAGTTTTATTAATTTATCTAAATCTTTCATGAAAATATCCCAAATATTGCAAGCGCCACACTTATGCCAAGTATGGCTCCTCTAATTATCTCTTTTGTCGAATGAATATCTGCCTCATATCTGGATTCTGCAACTATAAGGGCGAGTAAGACCATAAGGATCATCACCATGGGATTGTCCACGAGGAGGATTCCTATGGTAGCTAGGCCAAATGATACGGAAGTGTGTCCGCTCACAAAGCCTCCCCTAAAGGCAGTTCCGTGACCCTCATAGAAAATTCCCTTAAGGAATATGGTTATGATTATGATTAGAGAAATCGAAATTACCGCCAAATGGCTCGGTCTTCTCGCAATCCTCAAGATTACTGAGTCGTAGAAGTTTAAGAACTTATCGAAAAATATCATATAACCCACAAAAAGTGCGTTGAGGGCTGCTATGAAGGTTGCCGCCGCAGACACGTCCTTGGCGGACTTGGCAAGAGATAGCCATCTGCCGTCAGCTGCTATATCGACAGCATTTTCAAGGGCTGTATTTACAAGTTCTAGAGCTATGACTGATGATATGGTAAAGATAAGAAACATCATCTCAATTCTAGAAATATTGAAAAACAAGCTTGCCACAAAGACTATGGCGCAGGCTAAGAGATGAAATTTCATGTTTTTTTCATGATTAATAGCAAAGACTAAGCCCTCGTAGGCATAGTCAAAGCCTTTGAGAAACTTCTGCCCGTGGCTTAGGTTCTCCTTGGTATAGATCTTTCCGTATTCCACATTGGCGTACCTTTGCTCAAGTCTTAGCTCTTCCTTGATTTCTTCCTTAAGCTCATCCCTAAATTCTATAAACTTTTGATCTTCCTTATTTGCTTCTTCCTTTTCCTTCTTATAGTCATTTTTGTCCATATGGTCAAAGTTCTCGTGATCGTCGTTCTTGAAGACTCTAAGATTTCTCATGACTTCCTTCTCACGACGACGCATCTCTCTTTTCTCGTCTTCTTCCATATGATCGTAGCCTAAAAGATGGAGGGTGGAGTGGCAGGTCAGATACATGATTTCTCGCCTTAGAGAATGGCCGAACTCCATAGCCTGGTCCTTAGCTACATCCAGACAAATTACTATATCTCCCAGCATCTTATCAGCGTCTGGTAAGTCTATAGTATCATCTAGGGGGAAGGATAGGACATCTGTTGGCCTATCCACATCCCTAAATTCCCTGTTTAATCTATGAATTTCCTCCCTGTCGACAAAGGTGATGGAAACTTCGTAGTCTTCGCCCAATCCTTCAGTCTTTAGGACTTCCTTGACAGTTCTTTCTAGGTCAGCATCCATTTCTATTTTTTCTTCTGTATTGTTTTCAATTAAAAGATGCATATCTCTTCCTATTCTTTCTTGCTATTAGCTTCCTTTTCTTTTCTCTCTGCCATTCTTCTCGCATCTTCCTTATCGTAAGCATCAATTATCCTTTGGACAAGAGGGTGTCTTACTACGTCTATAGAAGAAAATTCCATAAAGGCAATTCCTTCTACATTCCTTAGAATATGCTCTGCCGCCCTTATACCGCTTTTCTTGCCTCGAGGAAGGTCCACTTGGGTCTTATCTCCTGTAATTATGGCCTTGGAACCAAAGCCAAGTCTTGTAAGGAACATCTTCATCTGCTCGTGGGTAGTATTTTGGGCCTCATCCAAAATCACAAAGGACCTGTCGAGAGTCCTGCCTCTCATATAGGCAAGGGGAGCTACCTCTATAAGGCCTTTTTCTACGAGATTTTGATAAGTGTCAAAGCCTAAAATATCAAAGAGCCCATCGTAGAGAGGTCTTAGATATGGATCTACCTTATCTTGAAGGTCACCTGGAAGAAACCCAAGGCTTTCCCCCGCTTCGACAGCCGGACGAGTGAGTATTATCCTATCCACTTCCCCAGCCTTGAAGGCTCTAACTGCCATAGCTACTGCAAGATAGGTCTTTCCTGTTCCTGCTGGCCCTATACCAAAGACAACATCGTTGTTTCTGATCTTTTCAATATAAGATCTTTGGCCTAGGGTCTTTGGCTTGATTGGTTTGCCATCAGCCCTTGTGACTATCACATCGCTCAAAAGGCCCTTAATCACGTCTTTGTTTTCTCTTTCGAGCATGTCTGCATGATACTTGATCTTTTGAAAGTCCAAGGACTCGCCCTTACTTAAAAGAGTAAGGAGTTGTTCTAAGAGATCTTTGGTAAGCTTAGTACTAAGCTCTTCTCCCTTAATCTCTAGGTTATTATCCTTAACCTTAATCTTGGTATCAAATCTTTCTTCTATATATTTTCTGTATTTGTCAAAACTCCCAAACAAGCTAATAACTTGGTCAGGGTTTTCTATTGCTAATAATTCTATGATATCAATCCTCCATTAAGAATATTATACTATTTATTGTTACAAATATGTTGAAATTTCTGAAATTTAAAAAAACTTCTATATAAAATAAAAGTTTCATATCGTAAAGATTTAGTAATCTCTTTATTTCCTCCACGGCATCTATCACTAAAGCGTAGAGAATCTACAAGAATTGGGTCAAACAAAAAAATCTAAAAAGATCTCTCCATGCGCTCGTTTCACTCACACTAAAACAAGTCGTAAAAAATTAGTATATATGTCTAGCTTTTAGTTTTAGGGTTAAATGTGCCAGTTAAGGCACATTTAACTAGTCGAGATAAGGGTCCTCCCTGAGGAAGGTTCCTATATTATAATTGAAATCCATTTCGAGCGGAAGTAGCTCCCTTATCTCGAGCGAAGTCGAGAGATCTCCTTGTCTTTATCCTAGATCAGGCGACTTGTAAATAATTTATAATAATCTCTCGATAGAAGTAAGAAAGCAAGCCCTAAAGCTTGCATCCTACTTTCTCTTAGAGACAGGTTTTCCCAGAATTTCTGAGTAGATCAAGGCCTTCCTAAGAGTCTTTCTTTTGTTTTTATCTTTATTTTCTTCGTAGAGCTTTTCTTTCTTTCTCTTCTCTCTACTTTCTTCTATTCTTCTTTCAGCTGCTGAGTCTCCCTCTTCCTTTTTTATTCTGAAGTCTTCTTTGGAGAGCTTTCCTTGCTTTTGCTTAGTATTATTCGAAACTTTTTTCTTTATCTTTTTCTTATCAGATCCAAACATCTCCCCGACTGGCTCATCCATATATTCGTTTAGGAGCTCGTTAGTCTTTTTTATCCACTCATCAAAGGATGGTTTAGGACTTTTACCAGTATCTTTTTTCTTTGGAAAGATTCTAGACATCTAGATCAGCTCCGTCTTCTCCAGAAATTGACTCACGCATCTTCGTGTCGGCATTTACGTTTTTGATATTGTAATAGTCCATCACGCCGAGATTGCCCTCTTCGAAGGCCTTGGCTATAGCTGTTGGAATCTTACTCTCTGCTTCAACTACCTTGGCCCTATTTTCTTGTTCAAGGGCGATAGCTTGGGCACGTCTTTCTTCAGCCTTAGCTTGGGCTATATTCTTATCTGCCTCTGCTTGATCTCTTTGAAGTTGGGCGCCGACATTTCTTCCGACATCCACATCTGCTATATCAATCGATAAAATCTCGAAGGCAGTTCCACTATCAAGCCCCTTCATAAGGACTGTTTGGGAAATATTGTCAGGATTTTCTAGAACTTGGGCATGAGAATTAGATGAACCTACTGTAGTTACAATACCTTCTCCAACCCTGGCAATGATTGTCTCTTCACCTGCACCACCTACTAGTCTTTCGATATTGGCCCTAACAGTAACCTTGGCTATAACCTTAACCTCGATCCCGTTTTTGGCTACAGCGGCGATCACTGGTGTGTTGATTACCTTTGGTGTAACAGAAACTTGGACAGCTTCGAATACATTACGTCCTGCAAGGTCAATGGCTGCGGCCTGCTCAAATGAAAGGTCGATGTTTGCTCTTTCTGCCGCAATTAGTGCATCAACTACTTGATTGATATCTCCTCCTGCAAGGTAGTGACTTTCCAAATCATTAGTAGGAATTTGGATCCCTGCTTGGTGAGACTTAATCATTGCATTTACAATCTTTGATGGAGAAAGCCTCCTAAAACGCATAGCAACAAGGGCTGGCATTGAAATATTAACTCCAGAAAATCTAGCAGTTATCCAAAGTCCAACCGGAACCATGGTGAAAAACACCACCAATAAAACGACAATTATGCCTAAAATTACAAAATTCATCATATCTCCTTTACCACAATGTGGCCATCTTTTACACTAACAACTTCAATCTCACAGAGAGATTTTATAAAATCCCCCTGGCTAGTAGCATCGTAATAATTACCATCGATTTCAATCCTTCCAGTAGGTCTAAGGATTGACTTACTAGTTCCAGTCTTGCCAATTAGGTAAGAATAGTCGACTTTCGAATTGTAGCCTTTCTCCTTACTATTTACGCTCTTAAGTATCCCCTTATCGAAGATATTGGCCCTAAAACCAAGTGTAACATAGACTGTCACGCTTATGATAATAGCAAGAGTCGCAGCCACAAGAAGGATCACTTCTCTTCCATCCATCATAAAGGAATTGTATAGGGATAATCCAACTAGGACAAGCCCACAGATTCCAATAAGGCCGAAACTTGGAATAAAAATCTCAAGAGCTAAGAGAGTAATCCCCGCCACAAAAGAAATCAAAGGCCAGACTTCAGCAATTGGGTGGGTAGAATTAGTAAAATAAAACACCCCCAAAAAGATCAAGGCACATATAGCGAAAAAGGCCTTCTTCTCAGTAAACAAAACCGAAATCAAGCTTACAACAGCCAGCACAAAGCTTAAGCCAATAACAAGTTCAAACATCATACATTTTCCTTTCTGCTCTTAGTATAATTATCATATAAATTGAAGGAAAAATCAAGAAAGAGATGGAGGGGAGATATTTTTTATAAATATCTGAGACTAAATGTTTTTGATAATAGTATATCTTGATATTAGAATATTTCTCTAAGCAGGGTTGGACCCTTCGAACCCAAGGGGACA
>CABQOK010000016.1 GCA_902465755.1 uncultured Anaerococcus sp. | reverse complement strand
TAAAGAAATAATAACAAATAACAAGACTGCCATAGGAGTTAGGGACCTCGACCTATATTATGGGGACTTCAAGGCTCTTAAGAAAGTCAACATGGATATCAAAAAGGGAAAAATCACAGCCTTTATCGGTCCTTCTGGTTGTGGTAAGTCCACCATGTTAAGGTGTTTTAATAGGATGAATGACCTAGTAGATGATTGTAAGATAGAAGGACTCATCACAATTGATGGGGAAGATATTTACAAAAAGGACGTAGATGTAGTAGAATTAAGAAGAAGGGTTGGAATGGTTTTCCAATCACCTAACCCTTTTTCAAAGTCCGTTTATGATAACATCACCTATGGTCCAAAGATTTCTGGAATTAAGGATAAAGACACACTAGATCAGATTGTAGAGAAATCTCTAAAGTCAGCTGCTATTTGGGATGAAGTAAAAGATAAGCTAGACCAAAATGCTCTGTCATTTTCAGGGGGTCAGCAGCAAAGAATCTGTATAGCAAGAACTCTTTCTGTAAATCCTAATGTAATCTTGATGGATGAGCCAACAAGTGCCCTTGACCCAATTTCGACATCAGCCATAGAAGACCTCTTGGACGGACTAAAGAACGAATATACAATAGTAATTGTGACCCATAATATGCAACAAGCAGCAAGAATTTCAGATCAAACTGCCTTCTTCTTAACAGGAGAGGTGGTAGAGATGTCCGAAACCATAGATATATTCGAGAATCCAAAAGATAAGAGAACAGAAGATTATATAACTGGAAGGTTTGGTTGATATGAGAATAAAATACAATGAAGATTTAGACAATATCAAGAAAATGGCCAAAGAACTTATGGATTATGTCATAATCTCTTATGAGAAAATCGGCCAATATATAGAAAATTCCAATGAAGATGATCTTGATGATATAATTGATCTTCACGATGATATCAGAAGAAAATCAAGTGATATTGAAAGTCTTGGCTTCGAGCTAATGGCCCTTCAACAACCGGTTGCCAAAGACTTAAAGCTAATACAAATGTCATTGAAGCTGGCTTCATCATTTAAGAGAATAGCAGGACATTTCGAACAAGTTTCTTTCATATTAGGTGAATATTCTTTAAACGAAAGAGAAAAAGACTTTGTAAAGGAGTTCATAGAAAATGAGACAAAGATGGCAAAAGATGCTATCAATTCTTTCGTAAACTATGATATGGACCTTGCTAAGGAAACTATTAAGAAAGATGAAATAAACAACAAGCTCTTTGAGGGGGCAGTCTCATATATTTCAAGAGAAAACAAAGAGGATAATATAGGTCCTATTGAATTATCAGAAAAAGTTCTCCTCTACAAGTATTTTGAAAGGTTAGGAGATAGGCTCGCGAGAGTAGCAGATCTTGCAACGAGGCTTTAGATGATATACGTTGTCGAAGACGATAAGTCTATAAGAAATTTAGTAGAATATGCCCTAAGAGAAAAAGGCTATGAGGTAGCTGGCTACGAAGACGGATCACAAATTGTAAGTCAGGTAAAAGACAATTCAGGTGAGCTTCTAATACTTGATATAATGCTTCCAGAAAAGGACGGCATAAGTATCCTAAAGGAGATTAGAGAGTTTTCTGATATGCCCATAATTATGCTTACAGCAAGGACTGATGAGTTTGATAAGGTGATGGGTCTTGACCTTGGGGCGGATGATTATATTACAAAACCTTTCTCAATCTTAGAATTAATAAGCAGAGTCAAGGCTGTCCTTAGAAGAAGTAAAAAGAAAGATACAGATCACATAAGCTATAAAGAAGTAAGACTTAATATGAAAAAGCGTTCTGTTAAGGTAGACGGCGAGAAGATAGACTTAACCTACAAAGAATTTGAGATGCTACTTCTTTTTATGTCTAATATCGGAAATGTAATAACTCGTGATGACTTCTTACTTAAAGTTTGGGGCTACGACTACGAGGGAGAGACTAGAACAGTAGATGTTCATATAGCAAGTCTTAGGGCTAAGCTAAAGAAAGCTGGAAAATATATAGAAACTGTTAGAAATCTAGGCTATAAATTTGGTGAAATATGAAAGATTTACTAGAAAAAAGCCTTATAAGGATATTTAGCCTTGTAATGCTTGTAACATTTTTAATAAATATAAGCATAGTCTTTAGAGGAAAAAATAAAGCTCAAAATGAATTCATGGAGGATTCTTTGGGCTTTATTTTCTATGAGATAAAAAATGGAGATAAAAATATAATAAAAAATTTTGAAAAGACTTATCCAAAATATAAGCTAATATTTTTTGATGATGAAAAAAATATTCTCTATCCTTCAAAGGATAATATAGATCTAAAGGATATTAAAATTAGAGATGATGGGAAAATTAGAGAAATTAAATACGGGATAAATGATTCCATAAACACTGCCTACTATATAGGAGGAGGGGATAATCTTATAATCAAATCCCAAAATACAATCTTAGATATCTTTGATGGCAAAATCATCTCAATTTATCTTATAGCTTATCTCTTTATAATTGGACTTATAAAGTTTGAAGCAGATAATTTTGTAAATAAGTACATAGAAGGACTGAGTCGATTTGATGATAATTATGATTTTAAGAGGATTGACCCAAAATATAAAGAAATAAGTCCATACTTTGAAAACCTAATAGAAAGTAAGAGGAAAATTAAAGAAAGTGAGATGACTCAAGCTTCAAGATTTAAGGAAATAATAGATATAACAGAGAATATGGAGGAAGGCCTTGTAATTTGCGATGAAAATGGCAGGATCGATATAATGAATAGGGCCGCTCAAAACTATCTGGACAAAAACACCGATACAAGCTTTATAGACCTTATTGATGATAAAGATTACAGAGAGGCCATAAAGGAAATTCAAAGGACTAAGAAAACCAAGGCTATGGCCTTTGATGTAAACAACTTCCACCTAAAAGTCTTTGTCGATCCAATCATTGATAATTACGATATGGGTTATGTGATTATCATAATAGATAACTCAGATACAAGAAAGGCTGAGCTTATGAGACGAGAATTTTCTGCCAATGTAAGCCATGAGCTAAAAAGTCCTCTAACTTCTATTAACGGATATGCGGAGCTAATATCTACTGGAATTGCCAAGGAAAGTGACGTGAGAAATTTCGCAGAAATTATCTATAAGGAAGGAAATAGGCTCCTTCAGATCATAGATGATATCCTAAAACTTTCAAGCCTTGACGAAAATGGCCAGGGAATCGATGAAATAGAATTTGACATAAAAGAAATAGCCGAGCTTTGTGTGGATAATTACAAGAAAAGGTCTGATGATAAAAATATCAAAATAGTAAATACGGTAGGGTCTTTTAAAATAAGAACTTCCATATCCTTATTTACCGACCTTGTATCAAATATTTATGAAAATGCCATTAAATATACAGAAGATGGCGGAAGAATTGAGATTTCTTCAATAATATTAGATAAGAAACTAATAATATTCATTAAGGACAATGGAGTAGGAATTAGCCAAAAAGATTTGCCTAGGATATTCGAAAGATTCTACATGGCTGACAAGGCAAGAAAAAGAGATAATAGATCGACTGGGCTTGGTCTATCCATAGCCAAGCACATTGCTGACTACCTAGGGTATGGACTGGAGGTTACAAGCAAGGTCGGCAAGGGTTCGACTTTCAGGATAATTATAGATATTTAGGAAATTAATTGCTATATCCTGTTAAATTTGATACAATTTTATTAAGAATATATTTGGAGGAGATTATGAAAGTAACTGTATGTTCATGTGCTAGATGCACCGCCCACGGAAACGAATTCTTATACGATTCAGCAAACATTGTGAAAACCGATATAGAGTACGCTTATGAGCTTGAGGGCTTAGGAGATGCTCCAGAAATTGAAATTGTCTACGAAAATATAATGGATGAAATTGAAAATCCATCTAAAAACGCTCCATTAGTAAAAATCGACGATACATATATAAAGAAGGCTAAGCCAGAGGTTATGATGGAGATGATGTTTGATAAATTAAAACCAGAAAAATAGGAAAAGAAGAGGTTAATAATGAAAGAATCATACATAGATATACTTAACATTAGAAGGATGGCCTTCGAGGCAGTTGCCAAAATTGCCTACGAAAATAGGCCAATTACGGATATTGCCCTAGAAGTGTTTGACATCCTTCCAGGAGAGGAAGCGAGATATAGGGAAAATATCTTTAGAGAAAGAGCAGTAATGGGCGAAAGGCTAAGAATGTGTATAGGTCTTGACGCAAGAAGTGCAGCTAATACAGATGCTGTCACAGAAGGCCTTGACGAGATGGATTATGACAAAAGAATCTACAATCCACCTTTAGTCTCTGTTATAAAAATTGCCTGCGAAGCTTGCCCAGAAAACAAAGTCACAGTAACAGACCAATGCCATGCTTGTATTGGACATCCTTGTGTGAATGTCTGCCCTAAAAACGCTGTTACATATACTGCTAAGGGAGCAATAATAGATCAAGATAAATGTATCAAGTGCGGTAAATGTGTGGCTGCTTGTCCATATCAAGCAATCAACCACCAAAAAAGACCTTGTGCAGAATCTTGTGGAGTAAAGGCAATTGGATCTGATGAATTAGGTCGTGCTAAAATCGACGAAGATAAGTGCGTAGCTTGCGGCAGATGTATTATAACTTGCCCATTTGGAGCAATCTCAGATAAGAGCGAGATCTACCAACTTATCAAATCCCTACAATCTGATAAGAAAGTTTATGCTATAATTGCACCATCATTTGTCGGACAATTTGGTGTAAATGTAAGTCCAGAACAAATCAGAGAAGCTATCAAACAACTTGGCTTTGAAGATGTTATAGAAGTAGGACTCGGAGCTGACCTTACTACAATGAACGAAGCCCATGAGTTCTTAGAACAAGTTCCAACAGGCAAGATTCCATTCATGGGAACTAGCTGTTGTTTCTCATGGAAATCTATGGTAAGAAAGCAATTCCCAGATATAAACGACAGGATTTCTGAATCATCAACACCAATGATTTATTCAGGAAAACAAATGAAAAAACGTGATCCAAACTGTGAAGTAGTATTTATAGGACCATGTATATCCAAGAAACTCGAAGCTCTTGAAGAAGAAGTAGCTGAAGTAATAGACTTCGTAATAACCTACGAAGAACTTCTAGGAATGTTCCTTGCTAAGGGAATCGAACCATCAGAGATCGAAGTAGATGAGCCAATGATGGATGCCTCAGAGACAGGAAGATTCTACGCAGTTAGCGGTGGTGTTGCCGAAGCTGTTAAGAGGAGAATCGGAGAAATCGATCCAGACGTCAAGGTTGATATAGAAAATGCAGAAGGACTAGACAACTGCGTTAAGCTTGCAAGAATGGCCAAACTTGGCAGGATGGACGGCAAGCTAATAGAAGGTATGGCTTGTATGGGAGGCTGTGTCGGAGGACCTGGAACAGTAGTTGCAGAAAATAAGACCGGCAAGAAAGTTAAGGCCTTCGCTGCTGAATCAATCTATAGATCTCCTGCTGATAATGAGAAGATTCCAGTAGAAGATAGACCAGATGATAGCAAATTACAAAAATAATATTATAACAATATAAGATAAGCCCTCACTCGAAGAATAAATATAATTAAATCTTCTTTGAGTAGGGCTTTTTATAGTCATTTCTTACTTAGGATATTATTTTGTAGTCCCTATTAGGCGATAATTTATTTGTCTTTATCAGTCTAAATGATATAATAAGAAGATAAGAAATAAAGAGAGGTAACTATGGGTCAAACTACTATAATGCTCATGTTTGTGACGATAATCTCCAAGATTTTTGGATTCTTGAGAGAGTCTGTTATGGCGTCATACATAGGAGCAGGTGATTTAAAAAGTATATACACAACCGCCAACACCCTGCCGGTTGTTATTGCAAACTTCGTAGCTGTCGGAATAATTTCAGGATTTATTCCAATTTATAATAAGGCAAAGAAGGAAGAAGGTGAAAAAGTAGCTGAGGAATTTACTTCAAATATTTTTAATATCCTTATGGTATTTGGGGTATTTGCAGTAATATTCGGAATTATCTTTGCAAGGCCATTTTCCAAAATCCTTTCTCCAGATCTAAGCGGAAAGTCTCTAGACCTTGCCACAAACTATACTAGAATAATGATGTTTGCAGTATTTGCTTATCTTTATTCAGCAGTATTTAGGGGATATTTGAATCTAAAGGGCAACTTCTTTGATCCTGCAATCACAGGAATTATAATGAATATTATAATCATTATATTTACTGTTCTTACGGGAATCACAAAGAATCCTTATATGTTAATTATCGGAGCCCTCTTGGGTAACTCCCTCCAATACATACTCTTTCCAAGGGCTTGTAGGAAGGCGGGGTATGAGCATAAGAAAGTCTTAGATATACACAATAAATACGTTAGAAGTCTGATGGTCGTAGCTATTCCAATAGTCCTATCCTCAGCAGCAGGAGAGATTTCTATAATTATAGATAACTCTATGGCTTCGGCCTTCTTTGGAAAAGCAGCCATTTCCAAACTCTTTTATTCAAAGACAATGCTAACTATGATTACGGGAATAATTACAATTTCTATTACTACAGCCCTATTTCCAACTATAGCAGAATATGGGGCAAGCGGTGAGATAGGAAAGATGAAAAAATCAATCAGCTCATCTGTAGTATCTACCATGCTTCTGGTAATTCCTGCTAGTATTGGTATGGCAGTCCTTGCTGAGCCTATTATAGGAGTTGTATTTGAGAGAAAAGCCTTTACTAGAGAAGATACTATAGCAGTTGCAATCTTACTTGCTGCCTATGCCCCAAACAATATCTTTCAATCTACAATAGACGTGGTAGACAGGGGCTTCTATGCAGTAGGAGATTCCAAGACTCCTGTGGTCGTTGTGATTATCCAACAGATTTTAAATGTTATATTTAACTTTATCCTAATTAAGATATTTGGCATAAGGGGACTTGCCTATGCGACAGTTTTATCAACTGCCATTGGTACAGTTATGATGATTTATCAATTTAGGAAGAAATTTGGAAGCTTTAACTTCAAGACTTCCCTAATCTCTCTAGTAAAGATAAGTCTTGCGACAGCTCTTATGGCCTTAGTTGCTGTAGGAGTCAATGGAGCACTTGCTAATATTGCTCCAAGACTTGTGGCCTTATTTGTAGCTATAATTGTCGCTATGCTAGTTTACGGACTAGTAATTCTTCTAGCAAGAATCCCAGAAGTTATGGATATGGTAAATAGGATCTATCATAAAATAAAGCTTAGAAAAGAAAATAAAAATTCCAATTAAAAAATTCCGGCTTAGGCCGGTTTTTTTGTACAGAAAAAGAGGGATAATCCCTCTACATTTTCAATTAGGTCACTTCTGTTGTTTTAAAGAAAATCCTATTGGAGGATTTGGTTTTTCATAAAGATTGAAACAATCTTTGAGAAGTTTTCTAGATTAGTTATCCTACAGAAGTCTGTGTTATATATTAACTTGGCGTTTTCTACGTCCTCTTCTTCTCCAGTAAAGACCCCTAGAATTGATATCTCATCTTCTTTTATATTTCTAACTTCCTTGGCAGTATCTTTGACTGCGACTTCCTCTACATATTGGTCCTTATCAAGCATTTTTACAGTATTGATATTACTTCTTTCATCATTTGGCTTACCATCAGAAAGGATTATGACAATATTTTTGGTGTTTTCGTCATCCTTTTCTATTAGTTCATGGACAGTCTTAAAGGCGAGCCCATCCCTGTTTGAACCTGATGCGAAAAAGTCAAAAATCTTTTCGTTATTTTCCTTTTCTTCATAGTCCCTATATATATTAAAGACTGTAAAGTCCCTTAGGGTAGAAAAGCTCATGACTCTGATTGGAATATCTAGGGCATCCATGGCCTTTTCTATGATATAGGCCTCGTTTGCTACCATGGCTTGGCGACCGATTTGGCTTGCAGAACCATCCAGTATTAGATCTACCTTAAACTTCGATATATCGTCGCTTTCTTCGTTGATAAAGACGTCATAGTCGTGGAGGACATTTGCCCTCCATGCTTTTGATGAATCGATTGCTCCATAGTTTTTGTAGACTTCGTTGTATTCTAAAAAGTTTGCTATGGAGTTTTTAATTGAAAGTGTTAGTTCGTTGATAGACCTATTGTTGATGGCTGCATTTTCCTTTATAAAGGATTCGGTCTTTTCGGCTTGTTCACGGCGGCCTTTCTTGTAAAACCTAGCGTTGGCCTTATTGGAGTATTCTCCTCTAGTAAAGTAGAGCCTTTTGTTTTTGTGGATTCCCTTACAAAGCTTTGTCTCCAGAGCGGATACTTTTTCTTTTGCCATTACAGAAAGCCCATAGAAGTCCTCAATAAATTCTGTAGATGAGTGGTAGGTGTCTTCTCCTGTGTTAAGAAACATGAGGTTTTTGTCATTGTCTTCTTTCTTTTCAGCTAGATATATATTTCCAGTAAACTCTGCACTACCTATGCCAAATTGCTCTGAAAGATATTCTTCGGAGTACTCAGCGTTTTTATCATCAATCTCGTCGGGATCCTTAAAGTCCTTGGCCTTATTTTCTGAGACCATTTCCTTAAACCTATCCCTATCCTTAGCCGACCTATCCAGTCGAAAATATTTTTCGAAGAAATTATTCAATTCATCGACTAATTCATTGGTCCTTGTGGTGTGGATAGAAAATAGGGCATAGTAGATATCTCTAAAGAGTTTGCCCTCAGTAATCGGCCTATCCAAAATTTTGCCGTAATAGGCCTTCTCGATTTGCTCTCTTAGATCTTTTGGCTCATGGTAGGAGTATTTGTCCATGACTTTTCTTGCGTATTTTGTCCTAAAGTCATCTATCACTAGGTTTTCTTTTGCTATTTCCTTAAAGGCAATTTCTTCCATTAAGATTTCTGTCATAAATTTGAAATCATCAAAGAACATATTATCCTTCTTGATGTAGGCAAAGAAGGAATCTAGGATTTTAAAGTCAAAAGTCCCTATCTTAAAGCCGGTTATCATGTTTAGGTAGATATCCTCCATGGGGAAGGATTTTTTGGGAAGGAACTTATAGGTCTTGGCGAAGTCCCAGATTATGTTGTACTGTCTAATCTTTTCTAGTTGATCATTCATCAAATACACTTTCTCCTATATCTGTAGGAATCTTGCTCTTTAGGGCATCGAGGACAATTTGTCTTTCGAATTCATCGAAGGATTTGTTGACAAGTCCCATCATCAAGGCTTGGTAAGGGGAAAGACCTATCCTTATAGTTTCAATAGCTCCGATTAATCCACGAAGGTCGACAGACTTAGTGGAGATCTCATTGTTTTCGCTTTTTGTTTGAAGACTTATAAATAAATCGATAAAGGCCTTCCTGTATTTTTCCTTAAGAGTCGGGAAGTTATCAGCTAGTAGCTTATCTAGATTACCCTTAGTTATATTTGGCACATTAATAATCATAAATCTTGAAGAAAGGGCTTCGTTAAGCTCTCTTGTTCCTACATAGCCGTAGTTCATGGTGGCTATAAATCTTGTATTTGGATCTAGGGCAATCTTATCGTATCCAGCAAGATCTATTATTCTTCTGTGATCAAGAGTTGCGTGAAGGACTGATATAGCTTCATTTTTAGCCATGTTAATCTCATCTAAGATAGCAAAGCCTCCTTTTTCTGCTGCCTCTGTTATAGGACCCTTTCTAAAGACAACCTCGCCGTTTTTGAAGGTATCAGCACCTATAAGAGCAGCGGAGTCTGTGTTTACGTGAAAGGATACGTTGTAGGATGGTCTTTGGAAGAGATAGGAAAGATTTGATGAAAGGACATTCTTTCCTGTGGCCTTTGCCCCGGTAAGGAGGATGTTTTTTCCTGCCAGTAGGGCAGCTATAGCTTGTTCAAGGACTTCCTTTCCATAATATTTGTATTCAGGCTTAATTACCCTGTCGTTATCAGTAAGTCCATTTTTTTTTCTATATTCTTCTAATTGTTTTATCAAATTTTCGTCAATATTTTCTTCTTGTAAGTATTTAATCATGTTTCACCTCGCTTTATACTATACAATATAAGTAGGATTTTTCACTTGACATAGTCCAAAATCGGACTATAATATCTTGGTAAACAAAATTAAGGAGGGTAGATGGACGAGAAACTAAAAGCCATAATTAATATTTTTTCTCTACTAAGAAAGGCCAATGGTCTTAATAGGGAGAGAGCAAGTTTTTATGGGCTAAATGATTTGGAAAGTATGATTTTAATCCAAATAGGAATGAATGAAAAAGTAAAACAAAAGACTCTCGTAAATAAGTTCAAAGCCCCCAAACAGACTATTAATAGCGCAATCATGAATCTAAAGGAGAAAGACTTTATCGAACTTAGAAAAGATGAGGAAGATAAGAGGGCGAAAAACCTCTACCTTACAAAGAAGGGTGAGTTTAGGATGAGAGAGGCCTTAGTCCCAATAGAAGAAGCCAATAGGGCCATGTATGAGGATTTGGGAGAAGAAAATGTTAGAGAGATTACTAAATACTTAGAACTTCTCTTAGATTCGATTTCTAATAATTTTATGAAGGAGGATAGATGAATAGTATAAAAGAATTTAACAGATCCTTTTCTTATATGAAAAGGCATCTTGGAAAGTACAAGAAAACTAGATTACTGTCACAGATTTTCACTACTCTTGAGACTATTTTAGAGTTGTTGATACCTATGATTATGGGTTTAACCCTAAATACTGCAGTAAACGACAAGGACTTGGGTCAAGCGATAAAATATGGAGTATTGATGGTAGCCCTATCTCTTCTAACCATGTACTTTGGTATGCAAGCTACCAAAAACGCAGGTCTTACTTCGAGTGGACTTGCTGATAATGCAAGAAGGGCCCAGTACAGAAACATACAGAAGTTTTCTTTTGAGGACTTGGAATATTTTGGAGTTCCATCTCTCTTAACCAGGTTAACTTCTGATATGCAACAGCTAGCCCAATCAATGTTTATGTCAACAAGATTTGTAAGTAAGACCATTGTTATGGCTATATTTTCCTTTGTTTTAGCCTTTAGGGCCAGTGCCAAATTGTCCCTTATATTTCTTGTGGCAGTGCCTTTGCTTTTTATAGCCTTGATGGCTCTAACTACCTACGCTATACCAAAGTTTAAGAAGGCCCGTTTCCAATATGATAAATTAAACTTAGTTATAGAAGAAAACTTAAACAATATGAGAGTAATCAAGTCCTTCGTTAGAAAAAGATATGAACTGGATAAGTTTGGTCTTCAAAACGAAGAGATGTTTAAGCTAGCAGATGGGTCCCAAGGTCCTATGAGCTATGTATTCCCTATAGCAAACTTTATTTTATTTTCAACATTCGTAGGTCTAACCTATTATGGCGGGATCGAGATTATAGAGGGCAGACTTGGAGTAGGAGATTTAATTTCCTTTAATATGTATGCAATTATGCTTCTTGGTGCATTCATCGGAATGAGCATGGTTCTTACTATGTTTATGTCAGCTTCACCAGGTATAACCCGTGTGGTTGAAGTTATAAAAAGAGAGCCAACAATGGATAATGATGACAAAGTAGAAGGTCTTGACCTTGAAGATGGATCAATCGACTTTGATGATGTCTCCTTCAAGTACGAGGAAGATTCAGGTAATTATCAGCTTGAAGATATCAATCTTCACATCAAAAGCGGAGAGTCAATAGGAATCCTTGGACCAACAGGCTCTGCCAAATCTACCCTAGTCCAACTTATACCAAGACTATATGATATAAGCAAGGGAAGCCTTAAGGTGGGGGGGCATGACATAAGAGAATATGACCTTAAGACCCTTAGAGATGGTGTTTCGATAGTATTACAGAAAAACACGCTTTTTTCTGGTACTATAGCGGATAACTTACGTTGGGGAGATAGTGAAGCGAGTGATGAAGAGATTCGTCTTGCAGCAGAAATTGCCCAAGCAGATGAGTTTGTGAGAGCGAGAAATGATTCCTATGAATCAGTCCTAGGTCAAGGAGGAAGTGGAGTTTCCGGTGGTCAAAGACAGAGACTAACTATAGCGAGATCCCTATTAAAGAAGCCAAAAATCTTGATTCTCGATAACTCAACATCTGCTGTAGATACCAAGACTGAAACTGCGATTATGAAAGGAATAGACCAAAATCTAAAAGACCTAACCAAAATTATAATTTCACAAAGGGTATCCTCCTTCAAGTACACCGATAGGATAATCGTCATGGAAGAAGGGAAAATTGCTGATATAGGAAGTCACGACGAGCTATACGAAAGAAACAAAAATTACAGACAGACTTACGATATTCAACAACAAGGAGGTAATGATAATGACTGATAATCGCATGCAAAAAACAGATTACCGAAGGAAAATGTCATTTAAGTCCTTGTCGAGATTAATGGGTTATCTATTTGATTACAAATGGCAAATGACTGTAATTATCCTTGGAGTAGTAATATCAACAGTAACCCAAATTTGGGGAGTGAATATGCTCCAACCTATTATAGATAACCATATCTTAAAAGGAGATGTTCCAGGACTTAAGACAGCTGTCATACAAATGGCTTTTATCTATATGGTATCAGCTATAACAAGTCTCATCTATTCAAGACTTATGGTAAGAGTCGGTGAAAGATCGATCAGAAACATAAGACACGACCTTTTTGATAAGATACAAACTCTTCCTGTAAGATTTTTCGATAACAACCAACATGGGGAGATTATGAGTCGTTTCACAAACGATACAGATGTCTTATCCCAAGCCTTGGCAAATACAGTTCCAACAATTATAAGAAGTGTACTTACCTTCTTCGGAACCCTAATAGTTATGTTTAAGCTGGACTTTAACCTAACCTTGTGTCTAATCATAGGACTTGTAGTAATGATCCCAATCCTATCAAAGATTGTACTAAGGTCAGGGAGGTTTTTCGCCAAGGCCCAAGCCAACGTATCAAAGCTTCATGGTTTCAATGAAGAGATGCTTTCTGGACAAAAAGTGGTTAAGGTATTTTCAAGAGAAAAAATAGCAGAAGAAGAATTTATTGAAAAAAGTGAAGAGCTAAGAGCAAGCTTTGCCGAAGCAAATATCAATGCAGGAAAAATTATGCCTTTTCTCCTAAACTCTGTAAATATTCTTTACGCCCTAATCACAGTGCTTGGAGTATATCTTACAATCCAAGGAAATATCACAGTTGGAGTTCTTGCAGCATTTCTATCAAATATTAGACAAATCCAAAATCCTATAGTAAACATATCCCAACAAGCAAATGCAGTATTCCAAGCCCTTGCAGGAGCTGATAGGATATTTGAGGTGATGGATATGGAAGAAGAAATCGACACTGGCTACATTGACCTTGTAAGTGCAATAGTAAAAAGAGACGGAACGATCACAGAGCATGTTGGAATGAGTGGAAGATATGCTTGGAAATGGGAAGAAGACGGAGAAGATAAATACCAACTTCTAGAAGGAAGACTGGAATTTAAAAACGTGGACTTCTCCTATGATGGAAAAAACCAAATTCTAAAAGACATCTCCTTCTACGCAGATCCAGGCGAGAAGATTGCCTTTGTAGGATCTACTGGAGCAGGAAAGACTACCATCACCAATG
>CABQOK010000015.1 GCA_902465755.1 uncultured Anaerococcus sp. | reverse complement strand
CCACAAGAAATTGGGATTGAGAACAAAATGTAGTATTTATTACTACAACTACATTATACGAGGAGGATTATTGGTATGAAAAAACACAGTATTACTATAGCAGGTGGAGGATCAACTTATACACCAGGAATTTTATTGATGTTGTTGGATAATTTGGATAGATTTCCTATAAAAACAATCAAACTATATGATAATGATGAAAAAAGGCAGGAGAAGATAGGCAAGGCATACGAAATCTATGTCAAAGAACACCATCCTGAAATAGAATTCATGTATTCTACAGATCCAGAAAAGTCATTTAGCGACATAGATTTTGTTATGGCTCAAATTCGTGTTGGGAAATACGAAATGAGGGAAAAAGACGAAAAAATACCTCTAAAATATGGACTTGTAGGCCAAGAAACAACAGGTCCGGGCGGAATTGCCTATGGATTAAGATCTATTAGTGGTGTGATAGAGATTTTAGACTATATGGAGAAGTATTCACCAGATGCATGGATGCTTAACTACTCTAATCCAGCAGCTATCGTTGCCGAAGCTACAAATAGGCTAAGACCTAATTCAAAAATCTTAAATATTTGCGATATGCCTATCAGCTTAATGTATAAAATGGCTCATATGGCAGGCTTTGATGATTGGAAAGATTTAGATGTGATGTATTATGGACTAAACCATTTTGGATGGTTTACAGATATTAGAGATAAAGAAGGTAACGACTTAATGCCTCTTATCAGAAAGAATGTTGGAGAAAGCGGCTTTGTTAAAGGTATAGATGGTCAACATTACGAACAGTCATGGCTAGAAACTTTCAGAAAAGCTAAAGATGTTTATGAATTAGATCCTAACACAATTCCAAACACTTATCTAAAATACTATTTCTACCCAGATTATATTGTAGAACATTCCGATATTAATCACACGAGGGTTGATGAAATAAGAGAAAATAGAGAAAAAAATGTTTTTGATACTTGTGATAGGATAATCGAAAGCGGGACTAGCGAAGGGGTAGAGTTAAAACCTAATGCTCACTCATCATATATTGTGGATTTAGCAGTTGCATTATCAAATAATACACAAGAACAATTCTTATTGATTGTACCTAATGATGGATCTGTGCCTAACTTCGACCCAACAGCAATGGTTGAAATCCCATGTATAGTAGGAAAATATGGCTATAAGAAAATTTCTCAAGAACCTATTCCACAATTTCAAAAAGGTCTAATGGAGCAACAAGTTTCAGTAGAGAAATTGGTTGTTTCAGCATGGGAAGAAGGATCATATAATAAATTATGGCAAGCTTTAACCTTATCAAGAATGGTTCCTTCTGCGAAAGTAGCTAAAGAAGTTCTTGATGACTTGATAGCTGCCAATAAAGATTATTGGCCAGAATTAAAGTAATAAGTAGAAAATTTATTAAGGGCAGCTTAGTCTGCTCTTAATTGCATTTATACAAAAGGAGTAAAAATGACATTAAATTCGCAAAAATCCAGAGAAATTGCACCTGAATTAGATCCCCTAAGATTAGGTATGGGATGGGAGATAGAGGATTTATCTAAGCCACAAATATATATTGGTTCGACATTTGGAGATTCTCATCCTGGATCGAAGCACCTGGATTCATTGGTTGAAATTGTCAGAAAAGAAATATTTGCTAATGGGGGATTCGGCTCAAGATATTATTATACTGATATGTGCGACGGTCAGAGTCAAGGTACAGATGGAATAAACTACTCACTGGTCAGCAGAGAAATGATTGCAAATATGATTGAAATACAATCTAATGCTTTACAATTTGATTCTGCTGTATATATAGCTTCTTGTGACAAGGGAGCCCCAGGTTCTTTGATGGGTATGTTAAGATCAGACTTGCCGTCAATATTTCTACCTGGAGGGGTTATGGCTGCAGGCCCTGAAATGCTAACCCTTGAACAAATTGGAATGTATAGCGCCCAATATGAAAGAGGAGAAATTACAAAAGAAAAATTAACATGGGCTAAGCATAACGCTTGTCCTTCCTGTGGATCTTGCTCTTTTATTGGCACTGCAACGACAATGCAGATAATGGCAGAAGCACTGGGTCTCGCTCTTCCTGGAAGTTCAGTTTTACCAGCTATAGGAGAAGAAATAAAAGAATATGCCAAGAAAGTAGGAAAGAGAGCTATAGAAATCGTAGGTGATGAGTCCATGAAACCATCCAGAATTCTAACTAAAAGAAGTTTCGAAAACGCAATAATGATCCACGCTGCTATATCAGGATCTACAAATGCTATGATGCATTTACCAGCGATTGCCCATGAATTAAATATCGAAATCGATGGAGATGACTTTGATAGAATTCATAGAAAAGCGAGATTTCTTCTTAATATAAGGCCAGCTGGAAAATGGCCTGCCGAGTTATTTTATTATGCAGGAGGCTTGCCAGCTATAATGGAAGAATATAAGGACTTATTATATCTTGATGAGATGACGATCACTGGTAAAACGCTAAGAGAAAACTTAGAAGAATTGGAACAAAGCGGTTACTATGAAAAATGTCAGGATCTACTAGATAAATTTAATGAAAAATATAATAGTAAGGTAGAAAAAGAAGATGTAATAAAACCATATAATAACCCTATAGGAGTTGAAGGATCAGTATCTGTACTAAAGGGGAATTTAGCACCTGAAGGAGCTGTTATAAAACATACCGCATGCCCAAAAGAAATGTTTGTGGCTGAATTAATTGCCAGACCATTTGATAGTGAAGAAGAATGCTTAAAGGCAGTACTTAATCATGATATAAATAAGGGAGAGGCAGTATTTATAAGGTATGAAGGTCCAGTGGGCAGCGGAATGCCAGAAATGTTCTACACTTCTGAGGCTATTAGCTCTGATAAAGAATTGGGAGCATCTATAGCACTAATAACTGATGGAAGATTTTCGGGAGCATCAACTGGTCCAGTAATAGGTCACGTTAGTCCAGAAGCGGCAAAGGGTGGGCCTATCGCCCTAGTGGAAGAAGGCGATATTATAGAAATTAATATTCCTGAAAGAAAATTAAATATTATCGGTATAGACAGGAAAAAATGTGATAGGGAAGAGATTGATCAGATTCTGGAGCAAAGAAGAGAGAAATTAACTAAGAGAGAAAGTAAGTACAAGCGTGGTGCTATAAAGCTTTTGGCAGAACATTCAGTAAGCCCAATGAAGGGTGCCTATCTCGAATTTGACGATTAAATCATTCAAAATAGAAAAATCCATCCGCCATCAAGCCTTTTGCCAATTGTCCTATATTGTAGTTTAATATTTGTGATAATATTGATCTAAGTTTCTATGGGATTACGAATCCTATGGTGGAAGGTAATTAAAGGAAGATGATGAGAAAGATTCAGACAAGGGATTGGGCGGTGCTTGGGCTTGCCCTCTTCCATACGACCCATATTGCTACAAATCAATTTGCCCCTAGTATTATAGAAGAGCTTGGTTTATCAATTAGCACGACCGAGATTATTCTAAGCCTTAATGCTATCAGTGCGACTATTTTCTTGCTTTTGGCAGGAGAGATTAATGAGAAGATTGGGATGAGGAAGTCTACTATCTTGGGACTTTCTCTTGTAAGTCTGAGTGGACTTATTCCTCTTGTTTTTAGAAATGAGCTTTCTATTATTCTAAATAGGTTGATTCTTGGTACTGGTGTGGGGATTTATGCGACCAATTCTTCGACTTATATAGGGATTTTCAATAAGGGGGTAAAGAAGGCTAAGCTTATGGGCTACAGAAACGCCTTCGAGATGATAGGCTTAATCATTGCTATTCTTCTTGCAGGTGTGATAGGCAAGGACGATTTGTATCTAAGCTTTGCAATTTATCCTTTTGCAATAATTCCACTCATATTTTTCCTAAGAAGTGTTCCTGACCTTCCCCTATCCAAGAAGGAAGATTCGGGAAGCTTTAGGCCTAATAAATTCGTGATTTTCTATATAGTCCTTTCCATGGTAGCTATAATGACCAATAATGCTATGAATTTGAGGTTTCCTACTGTCCTAGCGGCAAATGGTGTTTTGGGAGAATCGATTAGTCTATATACGATTTTCATAATGTTTGTGGGTATGGTTGGAGGATTCGCCTTTGGTAAGTTTTATGATATATTTGGGAAGAAGTCATTAAATATTGCAATTCTTATGATGATTGGAGGAAGTCTTCTGATAGCTGTAAGGGATGATTCTATTATTCTTCTAGTCCTAGGCCTTGCCCTTGCGACCTTCGCCCAGTCAATCTGCATATCCTATGCAGTAGGAGATTTGGGAAATCAAATGGACCAAAGACATATAACTAAAGCCACGGGCATAATGTTTGCTGGAAACAATCTCGGGGCTATGGCTTCTCCCTTCGTCCTTGTTCTTTTCAAGAACTTGTTTAATACAGAAAATCTCACTAGGGTTTTTCTAGGATTTGCAGTTCTTTTGGCCTTGTTTTTGATCTATGACTTAGCTTTTCTTAAGGAAAGTAAGTAAGAGGACCCTGCGGGGTTTTTTTGCTGACGTATAATAATAGCAAGTGTTTTACTATAATATATAGAAGGAAGGTATGCATGGATCTTAGAGAAATTCCAATTTTTAAGAATCTAACAGATGAAGAGCTAAGAGAAATAGAACTTCTTAGCCAAACTTATGAGATGGTCTATCCAAAGGGCAGCCATATTTTCAATAAGGGTGAGGTCAAGGAAGACTTTTATTATCTCAAAAAGGGCAGCGTCAAGGTCTACAAGATTGACCCAGAGGGTAAGCGATATATCATTGCAAGCTTCAATAAGCCAGCGATTTTCGGAGAAGTCTATGCTTACCTTAAAAAGCCCTACGATTTTTGGGCTGAGGCCGATAAGGATAGCGAAATCTTCGTAATAAAGGACTTTAGAAAGCTTATTATGAGTACAAGGTCGAAGAATCTACGCCTTAACTTCATAGATATCCTTGCTAAGAAAAGCCTCAAGTTATCCAAGAAAAACCAAATCAACTCCCAAGCCAATCTCAAACAGAAAATCGCAGCCTTCCTCCTTGATAATGAAGAAGGTGGGCTAGTTCATTTATCTATTTCAAGAGAAGAGTGGGCCGATTATCTCGCAACAACTCGTCCCTCCCTTTCTAGGAGCTTATCTAAAATGGATAAGGCTGGGCTCATTAAAGTTTGCGACAAGGAAGTAAGGATTATAGATAAAAAATCACTGGAAGCTATGATTTGATAAGTTAGAGGGCTTACTTATTTTTATGTTAAGAACAAAAAGCAATGCCAGATTTATTTCTATAATAATCTGGTGTTTTTTATTGAGTAACTTCCTACTATATATATAATAAATAACCCTCTTTCTTTTAAATTATCATAGAATATAAAATTTTAAGAAAATGTGAAGATTATACCTTGTAAAAAACTCTGATATGTATTAAAATATAGTTAGGATAATAGGTAAATTATAAATTTTGTGTAATTTGCAATTTATATAAAAAAATATCTAACAAGGGGGATTTTATGAAAGGGAAATTAAAAGAATTTGCTTTAAAGCTATTCGCATTGACTTTGGCTATAACTATTTCAATTCCGACCAATGTCTATGCTATTGGTTTGTCAAAAAACAAGAATAAGCAAATGCCAACAGACATCAGAATCGCTGATAATAGCGAATACGAAGATGAGTATGTTGAAGAGAGCGAAACAAATGATGACACAAGCGATAGTATCGTTTTGTCCGAAACTGACAGGAAAGCTTACAAGATAAGCCATGAGGCAAGTCTAAATGAGAATCAGGACGGATTAATCTATACTATAAAGGTAGAAAAGATCAAAGATACCGACCATGACTCAGAAAGAAAGATGACTCTTTCTCTTGCTACAAACAAGAACCAAAGCCTAGTAGACATCAAGGTCAAGGAAGTTAAGGACCTATCAGAAGATGAGACAAATATCGATTATAGTGAGGAGAAAAACGACAAAGACGGTCTAAACTCACTTGCTATCACAAGCCCAAGTGTAGAAAACTCCATCGAATATGTCCTAGAAGCTCCAATAGATAAGGAAGCTATAGATACTAAGAAGCTATATTCTTTTGATATGTCCTTGGATATTGATGGATATAATATCGATCTTCAAAGAATTTCTTATAAATTTATAGAATTTGAAAATGAAGACGATCCTGATATTAAGGAATTGAGACTAACTAGTATCAAAGAAAAGGAAGACGACCTAAGACAAATCGCCTACATCAAAGAAGATGGAGACGGAAAAGATGACAGGATTGTCTACACAGACTACATCTTATCCAAAGATAAGGTTGACGAAGAGAGCAAATCCTTAGAGAAAAACAAAATCGAATATAAAATATCCCTAGATAATATAAAGAAGGAAGATGCAGAAATCAAACTTGACTACTACAAGGCAGGTGAGAAAGGATTTGAGATTCAAAGAGAATTCTCAACCAATATCCCTTACCAAGAAAAGGTCGACCTAGATGTCCCAGCAGGATATCTACTAAAACTTAGCTTAGTAGGAAAGGTAGATAAGGAAAATACCAAGACTCAAAACTACGGGGTAAACGGAAGAGAAGTAAAGAGCCCGAGATTCGTTAAGGAAGAAGAAAAGTCTAACGAAGATGACGAAGACCCTGCGGAAAAGACTGAGGCTGAAAGTAAATCTAAGGATGAAAAAGAAGCTGAGGAGAAAAAGGCTCAAGATAAGAAAGAGTCTCAAGAAAAACCTAAGGCAGAAGATAAATCTGAAGGAAAAGAAAAATCCACAGAAGAAAATAAGTCTCAAGAAGTAAAAGAAGAAAAATCAGAAGAAGCTAGCGAAAATAAATCGGGAGAAAAACAAGAATCAGACTCTTCTATCAAAGAAGAAAATGCCAACAAGCCAGCAGACAAAAACGAAGCTTCAAAAAAAGAAGAAAACAAAACTCCTGCCACAATAGAAGAAAAGAAAGAAAAGAAAAAAGAATTTGACCAACTAATCGAAGACACAAAAGAAGAAGCAAAGAAAGATTCTAAAGAAGAGGTTCAAAAGAAGGGCCTACTAGATGGAGTAAAGAGCTTCTTCGGTCAAACTGACCTCCAAAAGGCAGACAAGGAATTAAAAAAGGCTCTAGCCGATGAGTCAAATGGCCTAGAAGAAATCCAAAAGCTTCTAACAAGCTTTGGAGAAAAATACAAGCTTTCTAGAGAAGATCAAGCTAAGCTAATGGATGACAACGGCCCTGCTATCAAAAAGCTTATAGAAAAAGACGCCGACAAGAACTTCAACCCACAAGTTTTGATGGCTGCTATGGCTTCCAAGGAGCTTAATCTTGATGGCAAGAAGTTCACTATAAGAACTCGTTTTGACGTATCAACAAAAGATGGACCAATCCAAAAAGGTCAATCATTTACAATAAAACTTGACGATAGACTTACAGTAAAAGATCCATCAACACTAAAACCAATAGTAAATAATGGAAAGACAATTGCGAATCCATCTTACGATAAAGATTCTAATTCTATAGTGTATACAATTGCTGAGTCTATTTCAGAAAATCTACAAATACCATTATCAATAGATGTAGATTACAACGTAGAAAAAATCAAAGAACTAGACAAAGATGCAACAAGGCACTCCATCAAAAACTCAATCACAGGAATAGGAGTTACAAAAGCTGTAAGCCTTCCTGAAACAGTTGTAGACAATGATGGTAATGTAGTAAATCAAATCATAGAACCTGGTTCAAAGGATGTACTTGAAATAGTAGATCAAGGTGAAGACTATCAAGTCCACATGGACGTTTCAGGAAATCCAATAGTAAAAGATGGAGAATTAGCTTCAATTGACTGGACAGTTCGTTATTCATCAACTAAGGACCTACTAGAATTAGGACTTATTTCCAACGCAACTTTAGTAAAAGGTTCTGGTTTATCAAGGTATGAAAATATAACTATTAACGGAAAGCCTATAAACCCAGAAGATATAACAACAAATGAAATTGAAGGTAAGCTTGGTATTAGAGAATCCAAGAACCATACATTAAAAGAATCTACCAAAGATGTTGTTATTAATTTCCAAACACCAGTATTTAACAAACAACAAAAATACATGATTGACTTTTCTGTTTTATTAAAGAACAGAAAAAAATCAGGAGCAGTAAGATTAGTATTTGACAAGGGATACACTGACGAACAAGTAAAAGAAAAAACATCTAAACGTATTGGTATGAACAACAGAACTACCATCATGGGAGAATTCACATCAGAAGACTCAGCAAGATGGACAGTTACTGATGGAGTATCAACTGGAGATGCCAATAATGGTCTTCCTCTTGCGACAAGAGATTTGACAGGTGCACAAGACTTAACATCATCAAAGATGGCAGTCTATGGTATAGATGAAAATACTGGTAAGATGGTAATTAAGAAGGCAGAAACTGACCTTAATAAAACTATCCCAGCAAAAGAAACTAACCCAGACACAGCTCAAGAACCAGGAACAATTGCGGTTTATGAATACGACACTTCATTAACAGATAGCGATGCTGGATATACTATGGGCGGAGTCAACATCAACAAATACCAAGATCTAACTATAAAACAAACATGGGCAGGAATAGATTCTACTAAGAAAATGCCAGCTCAAGGATTTGTAGTTAAAGATGATAAGGGCAATGCAATTTCTCCAGAAATAAAAGTTTCTGAAGGAGAAGTTGGCAAAGCAGACAGAGAAATCACTATACCTGCTGCAAAATATTGGACTATAGAAGGTGAAGGCAAAGAAAGCAAGACTAAGCAAAAAATAGTTCAAACATTGCCAGAAGACACAACAATAGGTGGAACAACATATTCCTACAAAGAAAAATACAACTATTACTCACTAGATGACGGTGCTTATCATATTTACAACGTAATGTCGCAAGCCACCCAAGAAGAAGAGGCTGACTTTACAGTTATAAAATTTGATAGCAATAACCCAGAGAAAAAACTATCAGGTGCTAAGTTCACCCTACAAAGTGCAGAAGAAACTATAGAACTAGTTACAGATGCTGATGGTCGAGCAAACTTTTCAAATGTAAGTCCAGGAACTTACACATTAATAGAAAACAAAGCTCCAAATGGATACAAACTAGACACTAGCAGAAAAACAATAACAGTATCTAATGATGGAAAAGTTTCGGTATCTGGTAATAACATCGCTATGCAAGGCGGAAGAATTGAAACAGAATTAGCCCATCACCAATACTATCCAAACTATCCAAGCTTCATGAACGCATTGCACTACGGTAAGATTGACGAAAATGGAGATATTGAATTTTATATCCATCTAAAACCAGAAGCAAATAGA
Organism: uncultured Anaerococcus sp.; assembly: GCA_902465755.1. Classification (GTDB taxonomy): domain Bacteria; phylum Bacillota; class Clostridia; order Tissierellales; family Peptoniphilaceae; genus Anaerococcus. The sequence goes on along the minus strand of CABQOK010000015.1, from coordinate 4,536 downwards.
AATGATGGATATACAAACAAAGACACTAGATTAAACCTAAATGTCTTAGGTGGCCAAATCAAAAGCGTAGAAGTATTAGATGTCGGACCAGGTAATAGGAATATTGTTAAAAACCACATGTATGATCAAACTGCAGACCAATACACAGGTACTAACTTAATAAATACTGGTAGGGCAGATGATATTACAGGAAAAGATAATATAACAGATAGCTTTACTGGTAAAACTGGATATCAACTAAAATTCCCTGCAGTAAGGTTTGGTGGACAAGACGGAGACTGGGGATTCCTAATTAAAGTAAAAGCTACAGGTTCAGAATCCACTGCAGTATCCTACGATTGGTTAACTGACAATGATAGAGTAAAAGACGAAGCTAGAATTCAAGAGTCAATTGGTCTATCAACTTCAGCAGAAAGTGGAGTTAATCTTAATATAGGAAACGATCCATTCCCAAAACTTCCAGTAGAAGTGACAAAAATAAAACCAGACAAAACACCACTAGCCAATGCTACATTTAGATTGAAAGATTCTGAAGGCAACACTATATCTGACGAAATATCAGGAGAAGATGGTAAGGCAAGTTTTGGCAAATTAAGTCCAGGCGAATATATTATAGAAGAAATCAGCGCTCCTTCAGGATATCAAAAATCACAAGTTATCTTTGATGTTCATGTAGGCGAAGACGGCAAAGTAATCTATAATGCTAGATTTAAAGACGGAGTGGGAACACCTAAAAACGGTGTAGATTATATCCTAGAAGAAATCGAAGCAGGTCAAGAAGGTGGAAGAGCAACAGTTACGAACATTACCCAATCTATGATCCTTCAAGAAAAACAAAATCAACCAAACGATGGACGTCTTGGTTGGACAGAAGGAGTTTGGGAAGCCTATGGTATTGAATCCTACAGATATAAGGCTTCTTTCTCAATTGCTAACGCAAGTAAGGGCGGTCTATTCAAGATTCAATTCGACCCTAACCTTGATTTCAGAAGATATGTCTATGAAATTCCTGAGTTAAAAGATGCTGAAGGAAATGTATTGGCTAAGCCATACTTTAACTATGAAACAAATCTTTTAACTTACCAATTTACAAATAATATAGATAGTAACGCTGTAAATGCTTCACTTGAAATCATAGGTATAATCCCAGATAAGTATTACGCAACACAAACTGATAAAGTAAATGGTTATAATTTCAGAATAGTTGTTGACCCAGATAACACAACAGGATCAAGTAACCCTACTGTTACTCATCCAAACATTCAAACAACTCAAAGTAATGATAAGGTGCTTCCAGTAAACATCAAGACTGATTACTACGCTTATGATTCCTCAGGCGGAGGCGGACCATTATCAAGTGAATATATTTACGATATTTACACTGATAAAAATGGCGACACTTATCTTAAAGCCATGACCTACTACAACCCAACAGGCCTTTCTAGTGGTAAGAGAACTTTGAGATTTGACTGGTTATCAATGAATAAACCTAAACCAGGATTGGAGAACTACGTAGCTAATGGATATCCAGCCTTTGGATTCCAAGAGTTAGAAGTTTATAAGGTAACAGATACTCCTGCTAATAAGCAAAGATTAATGCCACTATCCTATGGTATAAGACCAGACCAAGATCCGAGAAACTATGACTTGATATATAAGAACACAGATGTAAATCCTCAAGAAGGTTTCAGAGACCAGGTTGGTGATCACAGAATAACTTATGACCCATCACTATTAAAAGATACTGAAAGATTACTAGCTTATGGTCACGAAAAGCATCCTCTTGAAATTGATGTTCCAAGCGTAAGCTCAAATGAAGGATATGTAATAGTACAAACTTTTAAAGTTACAGACGAGCAAAGATTTAAAAACTTGTGGTCAGCATACTACTTCTCACAAGGATCTAGACACACAGGATCTTACCAAAAGGGTAATTCTAACATAGCAATAGGTTCAGAGACAGGACAAGAAATACCAAAATTCTACACAGAAAGAGTTAAACTATTTAACAAGACTTATAATCCTGGACAATTTAAAATACAAAAATTAAACGAAGCAAATAGAAATGAGAAGCTTCAAGGTGCTACATTCTCACTTACTGATGCAGATGGTCATGTAATCTATAGATCTAGTGATGCCGATGGTATCGTTGATTTCACCGACATTGAACCAGGAACTTACACATTAGAAGAAACTAGAGCGCCAGAAGGCTATTCTAAGTCAACTAGAAAATGGAGTGTTACAGTTTATGAAACTGGTAACGTCCTCATTAGAGAAATTGGTATCACAGGAACTGGATCAGTTGTAGAAGGTACTACTATTCAGTTACCAGTAACCAACAAACCGGTTGGAGAAAAATTCCAAGTTTATAAGAAAAATGGAAATGGACAAGCCCTTCAAGGTGCAGAATTTACTATTTACGACAAAGATGAACAAACTGTAATTGCTAGAGGCACATCTGATGCAAATGGTATTGTTGACTTCAAGTTTGCTGATGGCAAATCATTAGAAGAAGGACAACAATATATCCTTAAGGAAACAAAAGCTCCTCAAGGATACAAGCCAATCGATAAGAAATGGGTTCTTGAAGTAAAAGATGGTAAGACAAAAGTCTATAACTATGTAGCTTCAACAGAATCAACTGAGCTTAAATCCTTCCTAGCAGAAAATAATGTAAACTGGGTTGATGTTAAAAACAGAAACACATCTGGATGGTCAAACTACGATAACAGATGGACAGGTTGGACTGGCAATAGTAAAACTGCCCAATACATGGGTACTAGAATTATTGCTATAAATAAGACTGAGAAATACGCAATTCAAAGATACGTAATAAATCCAGAAGCAAGAAGTCTTGGACAAACAACAGCTTCTATCCATAGACAAGATCCAAGAGATCCTAATATGACTTGGTATAATGGCAATGCAGAATACAAAGTATTCGAATTAGACAAACCAGTAACTGGACTTATCTCTGATTTAAGACTTGCAAACTACAACCTTAACGATATAACTGCTACTGTTAAGGCAACTGAAAAAACAGAAGCAGGTAGATACGGAGAACCTGATAGATTAAATCTAACGCTTCCAGCTACATCGAATCCAATAGTAATTGACGTGAAAGTTCCTTATAAAGAAGAAACTGGTGGCGTCGGTACAGGTATGGACTGGTTGATTGATAATTCCAACATCTATTGGAAAGCTGACTACTATGAAAGTGTAGGGGACGTCAAAGTGGGAGATCCTACAAAAGCGGCTGCTGGAGACATGAAGGGTTCCTATATTTCAGAAGGCTCTCTGGATGTAAATAACGAAAAAGAAAAATTCCAATTTAAACTTAAAAAAGTTAAAGATGACGATGACACTAAAGTTATTCAAGGAGCAGTCTTTAAACTAACTGGTCCAGATCCTTCTCAAAACGAAAGATATATGACAACTGGATCAGACGGTATGATAACTTTCGCAGGACTAGAAGCTGGAACTTACAAGTTAGAAGAATTCCAACCAGCACCAGGTTACGAAAAAGCCAATACTAACTGGACAGTTAGAATAACAACTGATGGAAAAGTATATATCAAAGAAAATAATAAAGCTGCTGCTAATAATCAAAGCTTTACAGTGTCCTCAACAGAAAGGTCAGCCACAAATAATCTAATTAGAAGATTACAAATGGCAGGAGCGAATACTGACCTTGAAATCAGTGGTAATCTAGTAGATACACTAAACCCACTAAGAGCTGGAAGTGGATTTACTATAGATAATCCAACCATAACAAAGATGTATGGTGGTACAGAAGTAACTACAAGTGTTACAGATCTTGGAAGTGGTAAATTTGAAATTGAAATTCATTTAACTAATAAAAATGACGGTACACGAATTATCGGACCATTATTTGAACTTAATTCAAATGGCAAGTTCACTTTTGTTGAGGGTACTATTAAAACTTGGAAGGGCTTGGATGAGTCTGAATCAACAAGTTGGAATACAGAATATCATTCAGGTGACAGTAAAATAGGAATGAAAAGTGGGGAGCCTAGAATAGGTAGACTACAGACAGCTAAAATCAAATTCCAAGTACAAGCAAAGGCTGATTTACCAGCAGGAAATTATAACTTAATAGAACCTATCACATATAGACATGATGATAGAAAAAGTAATCAAACTATAGCCCCACCTACAGTTACAAAAACAGGTCCAGTTATAACTTACAAAGAAAAAGAAGTAAGAACTGAAATACCTATTCCAGAAAAAGCTATTCGTAAAGCAAACCCTGATATGTATGAAGGGGATGAAAATGTAGTATTTGCTGGTAAAGCTGGATATAAGATTGATATCTACAAATACAAATACATTGATGGGGTAGAACAACCGAATCCAGAATTTGTAAGAAATAAGGAAAATGTAGAAGCACAAGCAAAAATTATAGAATACGGTACCAAGAAGAAGGGACCAGAACAAAGAACAAGTGATCCTTTAACTCTTACAGAAGAAATACCTTTTGAAATTCAAGAGACAATAGATAATAGCCTAAAACCA
>CABQOK010000014.1 GCA_902465755.1 uncultured Anaerococcus sp. | reverse complement strand
ACCTCCCGGGAGACTAGGAAGCCGCTAAACAAAAACGACTTGGATAAAACCGAGTCTTTTTTTGTATAAGAAAATAAAAAACAGGGAACCGGGAGACTGTCAAAATGCCTAAATGGCATTTTAACCCTGAAACAAAGCTACGGAATTAGCGAAGGAGTTTCTTAGAAACGGGTTTCAGTGGAAGCTGCCAAACAAACAAGACTTAGTCATTTGACTGAGTCTTTTTTAGTATAAAAATATACACCCGTCACGGAAAGCCGCCTTCTACGAAGGCTTATCCGCGCTTTCGAGTTACTTTACGGGGTAAATATACCAAATCAAGGCATATCTATCAATACCTGTCACAGAAAACAAGCCCATCCGGCTCATGGAGGATATTCCACGGAGTGGTTTACCGAAGGTGAAATCCTTATAACGCCGATGGTACTCGGAGGTAGCCGTCCGCTTACTTTAGGACAAAGCATCTGGGAGACTCTTAAATCACCATTTAGGTGATTTAAGCCTGAAACGTAGCTAGGGAAGGATCGGAGGAATTTGCAGAGAAAATGGGTTTCAGTGTAAATCAAGACACAAGACTTGGTCAAGAGACTAAGTCTTTTTTGTATTATAAAATAAAAAATAGGAAAACGGAACACGTAAGTATTAAAATACCTGTCCCCTTAATCACTTAGATAATTTTAGAAGGCATTTGTATTAGCTAAACCACATATGATGATAAATTTTTAAAATAAGCTATAGACAAATCAATAATAAAAGGTATCTTATAATTTGTAAGTTATATTTTTGGGATATAGCCAAGTCGGTAAGGCACCAGATTCTGACTCTGGAGAGCGTAGGTTCGAGTCCTACTATCCCAGCCAAATGCTACAGTTTTTGTTGTAGCTCTTTTTTATTTAGGAGAAATTATGGATATCAATTTTAAAAGACAGATTTTAAATGATTTTTCAATAAGTGAAGAAAAATTTGACTATGGAAGAAATATATTTGTAATAAATAATCCTAATGATACATTCCTATTTTACAACAAATCTTTATTAACGATCATTATTTTCGATAATAGGATTTTCGTTAGATCTAGTGATAATAAGATAATAAAAACTTTAAAAGAGGAATATAGTACATATCCTGGCCAGTGGTTTACAGAATTCGATAATATAAAGAAGCTGGAAAGTATATTAACTAACCATAAGCTAAAAATAGATAATTTCTTCCCTTTAATGACTTTTTCTGATAGAAATGTGAGGACTAGAAAATTCACCTTCGATAGGATAGATAAAAATGATATTATTAAATACAAAGATATAAGTAATATGCCCTTTACTTTTGATGATGACGATAGAATTGGACTTTCTTTTCGCGATGGAAATAAACTAATTGCTCTTTGTGGAGCATCCACAATAGGGAAATATTTGCGGAGTTTAGGAATAGAGAAGTTTTATTTTGATAAAAAATATAAAGGACTCTCATCTTCTATGGTAAGAAGCGTAGCTCTTCAAATTAAAGCTGAAAACTCGAGGGTAAGTTCGATATACACGACTCAATTTTCTCATACAGCGTCTATAAATACAGCAATAAGGGCTGGCTTTGAGATGAATGTTTGTATTTGTGCTAATAAAATTTAAGACTCAAAACACCCTTAGTTAAGATATACACTTAACTAAGGGTGTTTTTATTTTGAAAATATTAGAAATATATTTCCTGCAAACGCTTGACAAATGTTCGAGTATGTTGTAATATAAAAATAAGCAAACAAAAAGAATAAATAAGTAACAAAAACAAACACAGGAGGTTTTATGAAGGTGTATATTTCTTCCGACAAGGATGCCTTAAAACTCAAGGACGCCTTGATCGAAGAGTTAGAAAACTTATCTGTCGCTTATGAAGATTTGACAGAAGATGGTTTTGATTTCGTGGACAGCTCTAATGCAGTTTGTGAAAAGCTTTTAGAGGTGGATGGAATCTTAACAACAGGAAACGATGATGCAAGTGTAGGGATAGTACTTGATAGATATGGAGCAGGATCTTACATGGCTTGCTCAAAGCACAAGGGAATGGTTGCTGCAGAAGTATCTGATGAGAGAAGCGCCCTAATGACCAAAAGACACAACGGAGCAAGGATTCTTGTGATGGGCTCAGGCATAGTAGGAGAAGATTTAGCGAAATCTTGTCTAAAAAACTTCCTAAGCCATGGTTATGACGGAGGTCGTCACCAAATAAGAATCGACATGCTCAACAAAATGATGTAGGAGGTAAAGATGAAAATAGCATTAGGATGTGACCATATAGTTACAAGTTTAAAAATGGAAGTATCTGACCACCTCAAAAGTCTGGGCCATGAAGTAGTAGATGTAGGGACATACGATAACACAAGAACCCACTATCCAATCTTTGGAAAAAAGGTAGGAGAGTTAGTAGCAAGTGGTGACTGTGAGCTTGGAGTAGTACTCTGCGGAACAGGAGTAGGCATATCAACTTCAGTAAACAAAGCCTTCGGCACACGTTGTGCTTTAGTAAGAGATTGTGCGACAGCTACCTATGCCAGAGAAGAACTAAATGCTAATGTAATAGCCTTTGGTGGAATGATAGTAGGAAGAGATTTGGCCTTTGAAATAATAGACTCATTTATCAATGCAGAATACAAAAAAACAGAAGAAAATGAGAAACTAATAGAAAAACTAATGGCAATAGAAGAAAAATATAAAGAAGACGAAAAGAACCAAGTATCTAATGATAAATTCTTTGATGAATTTATAGAAAAATGGGATAGGGGAGAATACCACGATTAGGTAATTATGTCAGAGTTAATAGTAAGAGAGAATGTATATATATCTGATGCTTCTAGCAAAGAAGATCTATTTAAAGAGCTTTACGACAAACTTAAGGCTGATGACCTAGTAAATGATAAATTTCTTCAAATGGTCGAAGAAAGAGAAAAAAATTATCCAACAGGAATGGATATGTCTCTTGTGAAAGATAGCTTGCCTAATATAGCTATACCTCACACAGAAGCGGAAGCTTGTAAGGTTACTAGGGTAATACCAGTTAAGTTAAACAATAAGATAAGCTTTAATAATATGATTGATCCAGAACAAGAATTAGATGTTTCATTTATCTTCATGATATTAAATAGTGAAGGTAGAATGCAAACGGATGTTCTCGCAAAGATAATGGATTTTGTTACAAAAACACAAGGAATAGAAGAGCTTTTCAGCTTAGACAATGAAGATAAAATTTACGAATTTATTGAGAAAAATTTTTAGGAGGAAATTATGATTAAAATTTTAGCAGCATGTGGAGCAGGAGTTAATTCAAGTCACCAAATCAAGAACGCCCTAGAAAATGAAATGAAAAATAGGGGCTATGAAGTAAAATGTGATGCGGTTATGATAAAGGATATCACAGAAGAAATGATTAATAAATATGATATATTTGCTCAAATTTCAAAAACTGATTTAGGATTTGATGTAAATATTCCAGTAGTAGATGCAGGTCCAATCCTTTACAGAATGCCAGCTATGGCTAAGCCTGTTTACGATAAGGTCGAAGCAATAATAAAAGAAGGAAATCTAAAGTAAATTAATAGATATAAAATAATTAAATAATGGAGAAATAAAATGAGTGGAATAATAGAATTTGCTAATACCTATTTGGGAAAATTCATGGACATTATCATACCATCTGTGCTCATGCTTTTGGTACTTACAATTATATCTGTAATTGTAGGAGTTAAATTCTCAAAGGCCTTAGAGGGTGGTATTAGGCTTGCAATTTCAATTACTGCTATTGGTGCGGTAATGAACATACTTACCTCAAGCTTCTCAGAAGCTTTGCAAGCTTTCGTAGGAAGAACAGGTATTGAATTAAGTATAACTGATGTGGGTTGGGCTCCTCTTGCAACAATAACTTGGGGATCTCCTTACACCTTGTACTTCTTGCTGGTAATGATAATAGTAAATGTAGCTATGCTTTTACTAAACAAAACCAATACATTAGACGTTGATATTTTCGATATATGGCATTTGGCAATAACAGGTCTATTTGCTATGTATATGGGTGCAAGTCTACTTGTAACAACACTTCTAGTAATATTTATAGGAGTATTAAAGATTATAAACTCAGACTTGATGAAACCAACCTTTAATGATCTTTTGGATGCACCAGACGAAAACCCAATGACAACTACCCACATGAACTATATGATGAATCCAATAGTCATGTTATTTAATAAGATTATCGATAAGATATTCCCATTCTTAGATAAGTACGATTTCGATGCTGCAAAGCTTAACTCTAAAATTGGATTCTGGGGATCTAAGTCAGCTATAGGAATCTATCTAGGATTATTTATTGGACTACTTGCAGGTATGCCTTTGATGGATACTTTCACACTTGCCTTTACAGCGGCAACTTGTTTGGAACTATTTTCTGTAATAGGTCAATGGTTCATTGAATCAGTTGAGCCATTATCTCAAGGTATTGCAGACTTTGCCAACAAGAAACTCGGAGGACGTACTCTAAATATCGGTCTTGACTTGCCATTTATCGCAGGACGTTCAGAAATGTGGGCAGCTGCAAATATCCTAGCACCAATTATGCTTCTAATAGCAATCATACTACCAGGAAATAAAGTTCTACCATTAGGTGGTATAATAGCAATGGGACTTACACCAGCGCTTTTAGTAGTAACTCGTGGTAGAATCATAAGAATGATATTAATAGGTATATTTATGTTACCAATATTCCTATGGTCAGGTACTTTGATAGCTCCTTATGCTACAGAAGCAGCTAAATCAGTAAATGCCTTCCCAGCAGGCCTATCTGAGTCAGCTCTTATCACTCACTCAACTCTCGAAGGACCAGTTGAAAAGTTCGTAGCTTACTTTGTAGGACTCGGAAATGCACAAGGCGGAAAACAAATACTTATTGCTCTAGTAGTAATAGCTGTATACCTAGCCCTATTCCTATGGTATAGAAAAGAAATGATTAAGAGAAACGAGGAATACAAGGCTGGAAAAGAAGATGTAATAGAATAATAACGAAAAGGGGCTGTTGCAGAATGAATAAATCGTACCGTTATCGTTAGAAGAACCTCCACGGAAAGTCTCACTAAGCCGACGGGCAAATCGCCTCCATCAGCCGGCGGGCGCCAATTGGCCTACCGGCCAGGAGAGGTAAAATTTCCTAAGAGAACCTTCTAACGATCGTACGATGATTATTCATAGTTTTGCAACGGCCCCTTTTAAAAAGGAAAATATATGTTGAAAGAAAAAAGACAGGAGCTGATTCTATCTCAACTAGCCAACGATGGGATGGTTCAAGTTTCTAAACTAAGTGAGTTTCTTAAGGTCACAGATATGACTGTAAGACGAGACTTAAAGGAATTAGAAGATCAAAATCAGCTTGTTAGAGTTCACGGAGGAGCCAAAAGTCTTGATAAGGCCCTTCCTCGTGAGTTTTCTAATGAGGAGAAGATATTAAAGAATAAGGATAAGAAAGAATACATTGCCAAAATCATTGCATCTCTTATAGGAGATGAGGAAAATATATTTCTTGGAGCAGGAACAACTATTGAGTATGTGAGCTCTTATATGACTAATAAGAACTGCAATATATACACGAATTCCTTGTATCTTTTTGAAAAACTCAAAAAGAATAGAGGAACTAGGATTTTTCTTATTGGTGGAGAATTTAGAGAAAGTACGGGTGCCTTTGTCGGAAGTCTCGCCCTAGATCTTGTAGAAAAGATAAGATTTACCAAGGCTTTTATTGGAGTAAATGGTATCTGCGATTCTTTCGCCTACACCTATAGCGTCGATGAAGGAGTTCTTCAATCCAAGATATTAGATAATTCAAATAAGGCTTATTTAATAGCAGATTCATCCAAGATCGGCGTGGAAGACTTTTATGCCTTTTACAATATAGAAAACGCTGATGTCATAAGTGATGATAAAATAAGACCCAATGGTATCGAATTAATAGAAAAACACACCAAGCTTATTAACTAAATTAAATGAAAACATTGGCTATACTGGTTGACTAAAGACGCTACAGCTTATATAATTATAGTGGTAGTTACCAGTAGGAGGTATAAATGTTTTTAGATTTAGATTATATTAAAGAAAATGATGCTATAAATACTTATAGTGAGATTTTTCAACAAGCGAATATTTGGGAGCTTGTTTATGAAGAATATAGAGAAAGAAAAAGTGAAATAGAAGAATTTTTAAAGAAGGCGAGAGGAGCTAAAGTTATCTTTACTGGTGCTGGTACTAGTGAGTATGTAGGAAATATCGCCAAGGAATATCTGAAGTCTCATGGTGATTTTGAATTTGAGTCTGTTGCCACAACAGATTTGGTTTCATCTCCTTATCTTCACTTTAAGAAAGATGAAAAGATACTTCTAGTTTCTTTTGCAAGAAGCGGTAATTCTCCTGAGTCTCTAGCTGCGGTAGAGCTTTTAGAGAGCTTGGTGGATGATTTTTATAATCTAGCTATAACTTGTGCTGAAGACGGCAAGCTTGCTGAGAAATTATATGATGATGAAAAATCTTACGTATTTATAGAGCCAGCTGGTACAAACGACAAGGGTTTTGCTATGACAAGCTCTTTTACTTCTATGCTTTTGACAAGTCTTTTGATTTTTGATAAGTCATCTATAGACAAGGAAGAAGCTGTTAGAAAGCTAGCACAGGCTGGAAGAGAAATCCTTAATGATAAGGAAAATATTGAAAGTCTAGTGGATCTTGATTTTGATAGGATAATTTATCTAGGAAGTGGTCCTCTATATAAGCTTACCAATGAGGCAAGACTTAAAGTCCTTGAGCTTACTGCTGGTAAGGTAGCGAGCATGTATGAGTCAAGCATGGGCTTTAGACACGGCCCAAAGTCCTTTGTGGATGAGAAGACCTTGATTGTATCCTTCCTTTCATCAAACCCTTATACAAGACAATACGATAAGGATATTTTAGATGAGCTATGCCTAGATGGTATCGCCAAAAGGATAATAGGAGTCTCAAGCGAAGAAGTCGAAGGAGACTTTGATAAGCTAGTTTATAAGGTAGATGGACTAAAAGATGCTTATCTTTGCGTTTTATTTGCTATGATAGCTCAACTTATAAGTCTTATAACTTCTCTAAGGGTAGGAAATACTCCAGACAATCCTTCTAAGTCTCACACAGTAAATAGGGTTGTAAAGGGAGTTACTATCCACGAATACGACAAGTAGGGCTTATGAGTCTTTATTCTGAAATTGTAAAGGATATTACAGAGAAAATATCCACTATGGAAAAGGGAGATAAGATTCCTTCCGAAAGACAGCTTTGTATTGACTATGATGTGAGTAGGACGACTATTAGAAATGCTATAGGAGAGCTAGTTAATAGTGGTCTTATAGTTCAAATCCAAGGTAAGGGGAGTTTTGTTACAGGCAAGCACAATTTAAGAGACAATCTTTCAAATTATTATTCATTTACCCAAAGGACTATAGCCAATGGAATGAAGCCAAAGTCTGAGATAATAGACTTTAGGATCAAGAAGGCCAACAAGGATTTGGCAGGGAAGATGAAACTTGAGAATATGGACTTGGTAATTGAGCTTGTAAGACTTAGGCTTGCAGATGATGAGCCTATGATGTATGAGACAACTTACATTCCCTATGAGAGGTTTACTAATATTTCTAGAGAGCTTGTAAGCAAAAAGCCCCTCTATGATATCTTTGATGAATCAAATGCTGCGATTTTCACAGTAAATGAGAGATTTTCTGTTGGGAATTTGACTAAGAAGATTGCAGGATTTTTGAGACAAAGGCCGGATGCCCCAAGTCTTAAGATTACAAGAAAGAGTTTCGATTTTGATGGAAATTTACTAGAATATACTATATCCTACGCCAGAGGAGACAAGTTCTACTATGAAACGAGTTATAGTCCGAGATAAACTAAGGAGATTAAATGTATTACTCAGCAAAATATATAGTGCTAGAAGATAAAGTTTTAGAAGATTATTATATGGAAGTAGAAGATGGGAAAGTGAAGTCATTTTCCAAAGATAAACCAGAAGAGTTTGAATACTTGGGAGAGATAATAGCTCCAGGTCTTGTAGATACCCACATTCATGGATATGCCGGAAAAGACATTATGGATTGTGAAAAGGGATATCTAAACGAAATATCCAAGGGAATTTTGGAATGTGGGGTTACAAGCTTTCTTCCAACAACACTTACAGATACTACAGAAAAGCTTGATAAGGCTTGTGAGATAATTGGCGAAGAATACGAAGACGTAGAAGGCGCTAAGGTTCGTGGAATCTTCCTCGAGGGACCATTTTTTACAGAAAAGTATAAGGGAGCCCAAAATGCTTCCTATATGTCTGATCCTTCTATAGATAAGCTAAAAAGGTGGAAAGAACTCTCTAAGGGGCTTGTAAATAAAATTGCCATAGCCCCAGAAAGAGATGGAGCAATCGACTTTATCAAAAAAGCCAACGCTATGGGCGTAAGGGTTGCCCTAGGCCATTCTGATGCAAGCTTTGAAAAGGCGGTAGAAGCAGTAGATGCTGGAGCTAATATCTTTGTCCATGTCTACAATGGTATGAGTGGCCTCCATCACAGAAATCCTGGCATGGTGGGAGCTGCTATGAAGACTGATTCTATAGGAGAATTAATTTGTGATGGCCATCACGTAAATCCAGCCGCAGCAGAAATCTTGATGGACGCAAAGGGAAGAGATAGGATAGCTCTTATTACAGATTGTATGTCAGCAGGTGGAATGGCTGAAGGAGACTACAAACTAGGAGACTTCCCTGTAATAGTAAAAGATGGAACAGCAAGATTAAAAGACAGTGGAAACCTTGCAGGATCTATCCTAAAACTTAAGGAAGCTGTCAAAAATGTTGTAGAATGGGAGATTGCCGACGTCTTTGAGGCCATACAAATGGCAAGCCTCGTTCCTGCCAAATCTGTCGGAATCGACAATGTATGCGGCAAGATTCACGAAGGCTATGATGCAGACTTCATAGTACTTGACGGTAACTTAGACCTTACTGCAACCTTCTTAAACGGAGAAAGGGTATTTGGATGATACTAACGATAACAGCGAACCCTTCTGTAGATATTTCTTACCAATTAGATAAGTTCAACATAGATGATGTTACAAGAACTAGCGATATAGAAAAACACGCTGGTGGTAAGGGAATCCATGTTGGCTATGTTCTAAAAGAATTGGGGGCTAAACCTGTCCATTCAGGATTTGCAGGGGGAAAGCTTGGAGAATTTATAGAAGAAGGCCTAGAAAAGAGAGGCCAAGAGGCAAGATTTGTTAAGATTAAAGGAGATACAAGAAATTGTATAGCCATCCTTCATGAAGGAAAACAAACCGAAATCCTCGAGGCAGGCCCAACTATAGAAAAAGAAGAAGAAGAAGAATTCCTAAATAAGCTTGATCAAATAAGCGAGGGCTGCCATATAATCAATATATCAGGATCCATTCCTAAGGGGCTTACAAGTGATTTCTACAAAGAGATAATAAAATATGCCAAAAAGCATGATAAATTCGTCTCAGTAGATACTTCTGGCAAGACCCTTAAGGACATGATCAATGCAGAAGAGAAACCAGACCTCATAAAGCCTAACGAAACAGAAATAGCTGACGTATTAGGTAGAAAGATCGAAAAGAAAGACCTTAAGGAAATCCTAGAGGAAGAGCCTTTCAAGGATATACCATATATAATAGTATCTATGGGAAAAGACGGGGCTATGGTTAAGATTAAAGATAAAATCTACAATGCCAAGGTTCCAAAAGTAGAAGCCGTAAATCCAGTAGGAAGCGGTGATTCATCTCTTGCAGGGGCGCTTTTTGCAATAGATGAAGGAAAATCTGACGAAGAAATAATAAAGACTTCAATGACTTGTGGTCTATTAAATGTTCTCACAGAAGAAATCGCCCATATAGAAATAGAAAAGTTTGACAAATATTTTGAAGAAATAAAAGTGGAGGAAGTATAATGAAAATTTCACAAGAAAAGCTAGAAAATCTTAAACAATTAGTAAACGAAGAAGGAGCCATAGCAGCCCTTGCCATCGACCAAAGAGGTTCAATGGAAAAGATGATGGGAGCAGCCAACCCTGACCTTAACAACGTAGAAGGAATAGGAGCTTACAAAGAATTGGTATCAAAAGAGCTAACCCCTTTTGCCTCATCAATCCTACTTGACCCAATCTATGGCAAAAAGGGAATTGCTGCTAAGGCAGAAGGAACAGGACTTATCCTAAGCTACGAGCAAACAGGCTACGATGAATACGATGAAGGAAGACTTCCAAGACTTATCAATTTCATGAGCGTACTTAGAGCAAAAGAAATGGGAGCTAACGCTATTAAGACTCTTCTCTACTATGATTGCGATGATGAAGAAGAAACAAATGACATCAAAAAAGCTTGGGTAGAAAGAGTTGGATACGAATGTGAAGGCCTAGGACTTCCACACTTCTTGGAAATTATCACTTATGATAGAAATATGGAATCTGAGAAAAATGCTGAATATGCAAAGGTAAGACCACACAAGGTAAATACTGCGATGAAAGAATTCTCTGATCCAAAATACAAGGTAGACGTTCTTAAGGTTGAAACACCAACTAACATGAACTTCGTAGAAGGACTTGGCAAGGAAGAAGCAGTATACACAAGAGAAGAAGCAATCAAACACTTCAAAGACCAATCAGACTCAACTGACCTACCATTCATCTTCCTATCAGGTGGAATTACAGCAGAACTATTCCAAGAAACATTGAAACTTGCCAAAGAAGCAGACTCAGAATTTAACGGAGTTCTCTGCGGTAGAGCAACTTGGAAAGATTCAGTAGAAATATTTGGAAAAGATAAAGAAGAAGCCAAAAAATGGCTAGAAACAACAGGAAAAGAAAACATCCAAACCCTAAATGAAGTACTAAATGAAACAGCTCACTCTGTTTTTGAGAAAATAGAAGAATAAAAAATAATGCAGGAAGCAAGGAGATTTTGCTTTCTGCATTTTAATTTAAGAAGAAATACTAGCACTTTTGACAAGGCCATTTTCTACAACTAGTACAAGTCCTAGACCTGTATCCTTACATTTATCTAGGTAGGAATTAAACTCATCTACTGTCATGATATGAGGCTCGGCCATGCCGCTTGTAGCTTGAAAGACCGTATCCTCATCAAAGGAGAAGTCATAGGTCGAATTTGCCATTATTTGGTAGTTATCGAAGGCTCCGACCTCCTCGGTATAGGAAAGGCTACCCTTTATAGTGAAAGTGTTTGTAGAAGCGTCTGCGAAGGATTCTTGGCAATATCCTATAGTCCCTTGGGCTTTGCCATCACTTTCAGAAGCAAGAATAGTCAAGTATTGACCATCGGATAGGAAATCTTCGCTTTCTGAAGGTGAAATCTCTTTGCTTGTTGAATTCTCAGAAGGATTATCTTCTAAATCTTTCTTATTTTCTAAATCCTTATCCGTAGAAGCTTCTATTTTTTCTTCCTTTTTATATTTTTTGTCTATTTCTTTTTCATCCTTGGGTTTTTTATCTTCCTTATTTTTTTCATCTTTAGACGCTTGATTCGTATTTTCTGTAATTTCTGTCTTACTATTTTTATCTCCACTATCTTCTTTGCTATCACATGAGCTAATAAATAGAGATAAGGCTAGCAAGATAGCTATATTTCTTATAGATTTTTTCATATTTTCACCTCTAAGCTATTTTACCCCTATTTTCAAGCGTTAGTATATTTATAAAAAATAAGCGATTAAAAATATTATAAATGGGCTATATATAGAGTAGGAAAAGCTTTTTAGATTTGCCTTCGATTTATCTTAAAATATATTAGAAATTCTTAGCTAAGAATAAACTATTTCATAAAAATTTTAGATATATTATTAAGAATTTTATAAATATTTTGACAGGTAAATATATTTGACAAATCTTTTTATTAAGGCTACAATTTAAGTAGATGACAATTATAAAAGGAGGATTTTATGCTTTTTAAGACAACAGATCAACATGAGGCCCTACGTAAAAAAGTTAGAGCTTTTGCTGAAGAAAAAGTAAAACCAATAGCATTCGACCTAGATCAAAAAAATGAATTCCCAGATGATATAGTTAAAGAAATGGGAGAGTTAGGATTCTTGGGAATACCTTATCCTAAAGAATACGGTGGTCAAGGTCTTGACGTTATTTCTTATGCAATCGTTGTAGAAGAATTATCAAGAGTAGACGGTGGTGTTGGTGTAATTTGTTCAGCACATACATCTTTGGGTTCATGGCCAATTTTTGCTTTTGGTACAGAAGAACAAAAGAAAAAATACCTAACTCCACTTGCTAAGGGTGAAAAACTTGGTGGATTTGGACTTACAGAAGAAAACGCAGGTTCAGACGCTGGTGGAACAGAAACTACAGCAGAACTTGATGGTGACAATTACATCCTTAATGGTAAAAAGATATTTATTACAAATGCTCCAAAGGCTGATACATATGTAGTATTCGCAGTTACTACACCAGGTATAGGAACACATGGGATTTCAGCTTTCATAGTAGAAAAAGACTTCGAAGGATTCACCTTCTCTGATCACTACGACAAGCTAGGTATCAGATCATCTTCTACAGCTGAACTTCACTTTGAAAATGTTAAAGTTCCAAAAGAAAACTTACTAGGTAAGGAAGGTCAAGGATTTAAGATCGCTATGGCTACCCTAGATGGTGGTAGAATTGGTATAGCATCTCAAGCCTTAGGTATAGGCCAAGGTGCTTATGAATCTGCCCTAGCTTATGCTAAAGAACGTGAACAATTCGGTCTTCCAATAGCCCACTTACAAGCAAATACCTTCAAACTAGCTGATATGGCAACCCAACTACACGGTGCTAGACTTATGATTTACCAAGCAGCAGAATTAAAAGAAAATCACGAAAGATATTCTGCAGAAGCTGCTATGGCTAAACAAGTTGCATCAGACCTTGCTATGAAGATTTCTACAGAAGCTGTACAAATCTACGGTGGTTCTGGATTTATCAAGGGTGTTGATGTTGAAAGATTCTTTAGAGATGCCAAGATCACACAAATCTACGAAGGAACTAACGAAATCATGAGAGTTGTAGTAGGAGCTAATACTGTAGGTCGTGCTCCAAAGATGAAAAGAGCAGGGGGAAGAGGCAAAGATGCTGGCCCAATAGCAGGATTACGTAAGAAAGAAATCTATACAGGAGATCCAAAAGAAGCAGTTAAAAAGCTCGTTGCTGCTCTTAAAAAAGACGGATATGACTTCACAGTTGGAATCGATCCAAACACACCAATTCCAGAAGCACAAAGAGTAGTTGTAGCAGGTCGTGGTATTGGCGAGAAGAAAAATATGAAATTAATCGAAGATTTAGCTTACCAAGCAGGTGCAGCTATTTCATCATCAAGACCAGTTGCAGAAACACTTAAATACATTCCACTAGAAAGATACATCGGAATGAGTGGTCAAACCTTTAAAGGTAACCTCTATATCGGAGTCGGAGTATCAGGAGCAGGTCAACACTTGAAGGGAATGAAAAACGCTTCAACAATCGTTGCAATCAACAGCAGCGCTAACGCTCCAATCTTTAACAACTGTGACTACGGTATCGTAGGAGATGCTATGGTAATCCTTCCACTACTTATCAAAGAACTTGATAATGGAGAAGAAAAGAAACCAGCACCACCTATGAAGAAGATGAAAAGATCTAAACCAAGGAAAATGGCTCCCAAAGAAGATATTTACGTGGATTTGGGATCTGGTTACGAATATGACCCAGAAGTAGGCGATCCTACACAAGGAGTTGAACCAGGAACACCATTTGACAAATTGCCAGATGAATGGGTAAGTCCAGTTTCTGGAGAAGCTAAAGAAGAATTCATCAAACTAGAATTCCCAGAAGACAGAAAGTAGTAGGAGGATTTAATGTATACAGTTAGAAAAGTAACAGATGATTTATATTATGTAGGTGGGGACGATAGAAGACTTGCCTTATTTGAGAATATATTTCCTATTCCTCAAGGAGTCTCTTACAACTCATACCTACTAATGGACGAAAAAACAGTTCTAATCGATTCAATAGATTGGGCTGTAACAAGAGAATATATGGTAAATATAGCAAGAGTTCTAGATGGTCGTGACCTAGACTACATGATAGTTCACCACATGGAACCAGATCACTGCTCAGCTATAGAACTTATGCTACAAAGATATCCAAACATGAAGATAATCTCTTCTGAAAAGGGA
>CABQOK010000013.1 GCA_902465755.1 uncultured Anaerococcus sp. | reverse complement strand
TTGGGCCTTGTTTACTTACTTTAAGGCAAAAATCACCGAGCCAATGGATTATATATTGGAAAAGATTAATTTCAAAGATTTGATCAAGGATATGGATTATCTGATTTTAGGTGAAGACTTAAGTCAGTTTAATGCCTATTCTTCTATAAATATGGCAAAGCTTGCCAAAAGATATAATGACAAGCTAAGGATTATCTTCCTTCATGATGATAGTAATGAGGATAATTACGATACGAGATACTTTGATTATGTTTACAAATACCATATAGAGTCAAGTCTTGATAGGAATTCTCTTTCAGAAAAGATTAGGCAATTGGCAGGTGAAGTCAATAACAAATACTTCACAAATCCTGAAAATTAGCTAGGAAAGCGGTACAATTATCTATTATGAATATTAAAAAATTAGGAGAAACAAAAGTGACGACTGTCCTTATGATAATCAACATAGCAGTTTTCGCTATAATGACTTTGACAGGAGGAAGCGAGAGTATAGGAAATCTCGTAAGATTTGGAGCAATGGTCAAGCCCTTGTTTCATCAAGGCGAATGGTGGAGAGTCTTTACAGCTGCCTTTATTCATATAGGATTTTTTCATATTTTATTTAATATGTATTTCCTATATAATATAGGACCTCTTTTTGAGAGACTTTATGGATCTATTAACTTTCTAATAATATATATATTGGCTGGAGTTATGGGAAATCTCTTTACCTATGCTTTTGGCGAAGCCAATACAGTCTCCGCAGGAGCGTCCACTTCCCTTTATGGGATGTTTGGCCTTGCTATTGGTCTTATGATTAACTACAAGGATGACGAGATATTAAGAGGACTCGGGGCGAGCTTTCTATCTATAATAGTTATAAATATAGTCTATTCCTTGCTTGCTCCTGGAATTGGAATTCAAGGACACATGGGAGGATTTTTGGCAGGAGTTCTTCTTGCTGGAAATTTCCCTGTTGTAAACAGACAGATACCAAAGACTACTATCATAATTTCTCTAATAGCCTTCATAATCTTGGCTTTCTTGTTTATAAGAATTGGTAATAAGAGTTTGGGTGTGGGCTAAGATGAAGTTATGGATATTAACATTGGTGTTTTTGTTAAGTGCATGTTCTTTTCAGTCTAAGGAGGAGTTTGAGAAAGAGATTGACGAAGTAGATAGGCCAGAAGAAACTATAGAGATGCCGGAGGTAACATACAAAGATTCATCTACTAAGGAGCTTATTAAAAAAATTGACTTCGAAAAAGACTATAAGAAGGCTCTTATTGGTGATAATATAAGTCTTGATGAGGCTACTGGATTCATTAAGGAGATAAATTTTGCTGGAAATCAGCTAGGCTTTGTATTAGAAAAAGATCAAGCAAATATCTTAAATCTCAAGCTAGTCTATGACGATGAAGGAAAGGTTGAGTATACTTATGGACCTCTTTCAAGAGAAGATGAGCTTGTAAGCAGGATCAAAGTCATAAGCTTTGATTCTGAAAGCGGGCCTATGCTTTTAGTAAGCGAGATTTCAGTCTTTGAAAATGAAAGTGTAAGTAATTATTATTTGTACAATAAATATCTAAGCCTACTCGATTCTTTTTCCTTCTACAATACGACTGAAAAGATTGAGCCTGAAGTTAGAAGGCTGGATGATTTGGTAGAATCTAGTGAAACTTCTACTAAGAAGGACCTTAAGGAAGCTATAAGGGCTAGGATAGAAGCTGAAGATAAATATTTACAAGATATTTCTAGGGCCTATGACTTAGATATGGACTTGGCGAAGGACACTATTTTAGGAGAAGAGCTTGAAATAGGAAATCTTCTTTATGATAAAAAGGATAAGGAGATTTTAAATATTGAAAAGAGAAAGACTGATGATGGGAAAGACGTCATCACTATAAAATAGGAGAAAAAATGGAAAGAAAAGATATAGATCAAAGATTAAAATGGGATACGACTTCGATTTATGCCAAAGACGAAGACTTCTACGAAGATATAGAAAATGTTAAGAACTTAGCTGATAAGCTCGTGGGATTTAAGGGAAAAATCACATCTAGTTTAGATAATTTCAAAGAATTTATCAAATTAGATGAAGAGTTTTCTAGAAAATTAGAGAAAGCCTGTGTTTACGCATCCTTAAAAAGCGATGAAGATACTAGAGTTACCAAATACCAAGAGATGGATCAGGTAGCTACTAACACATATGTTGCCCTAACCGAAGCCCTATCTTTCGTAAGGCCAGAGCTTTTAGCAACAGATCAAGAAAAAATCAAGGAATATCTAAAAGATCCTGAGATAGCTCATCTTTCTCACTACTTTGAGGATATAGCTAGGTACAAAGACCACACCTTGGATGAGAAAAGTGAGCAAATAATAGCAAGCTTTGGTAAGACTTCTCAAAATCCAAGTGCGACCTATATGATTTTCTCGAACGCTGACATGTCTTTTCCAAGTGTAGAAAAAGATGGGGAAGAGATAGAAATTACTGCTGCGAACTTTGTGAACTTGCAACAAGATAAGGATAGGGACTTTAGACGCGAAGTTTATGAGAAATATTATAAGACCTATAGACAATTCTCAAACACCCTAGCAAGCACCCTAGATGGAGACTTCTCAGCTCACAACACAGAAGCTAAGCTTAGAGGCTTCTCATCAGCTAGAGAAATGAGCTTGTTTGCTAATAACTTACCAGAAGAAATCTACGACAACCTATTAGAGGTGGTCCACGACAATATCGATATCCACAAGGATTACACCACACTCAGGAAAGAATTCCTCGGAGTAGATGACCTAGGATTCCATGATATTTATATGCCGCTCGTAAAAGATTATGATAGGAAGATCGAATTTGATGAATCTAAAGAAATCGTCCTCGAAGCTATCAAACCACTTGGCGAGGAATATGTAGAAGTAGCAAGGAAGGGTTTTGAAACAGGTTGGTTCGATGTTTGCCCAAACAAGGGCAAAAGGGGCGGAGCTTACTCATCAGGCTCTTACGATACTCAACCATTCATCTTACTCAACTACACAAATACAATAGATGATGTATTTACAGTAATTCACGAGCTAGGTCACTCCATGCACTCCTACTACACAAGGAGCAATCAACAATACCAATACGGTTCCTATTCAATATTCTTGGCAGAGATCGCATCAACAACCAACGAGCTTCTTCTCTTAGACTACATGCTCAAACATTCTAAGTCTGAAGAAGAAACAGCTTATCTACTAAACTACTTTGTAAATCAATTCAAATCAACAGTATTTAGACAAACAATGTTTGCAGAATTCGAGCATAAGGTAAACAAATTAGTAGAAAAAGGTGAGGCGATTCCAGCAGAAAGGCTCCACGGAATCTACAAAGAATTAAACGAAGATCTTTTCGGAGAAGATATAGAAGTGGATGAATTTATATCTGCAGAATGGGCGAGAATCCCACACTTCTACATGTTCTACTATGTCTTCCAATATGCGACAGGATTTATGAGTGCTGTTGCCCTAAGTCAAAAGATCCTTCATGGAACAGATGAGGATAGGAAGGCTTATCTAGACTACCTAAAGGCAGGAGAGAGCGAATATCCACTAGAAGTCCTAAAGAAAGCCGGAGTCGATATGACAGGCAAGGATGCCATGCAAAAGGCTATGGATGTAGCAAGAGATGCTCTAAAAGATTTAAGAGAAGCAATATTATAAAAATATAAGTTATGAGGCTATGGCTATGCTGTAGCCTTTTTTATTTAAGCTTTAATTTGGGTAAATATAAATATAAGTGTAGCTTTTAATAAATAGAAAAGAGTATCTTATGACTTATAGGAAGAGAAAATATGAAATAGTAAAGAAATTTATGAATCCAGAGCTTATTAGAGATATGAGGCTTGTCTTTGCTAAGGATAGAGACAATAGGAAGGAAGATAAAGAAAGAGAGATTCGTCTAGGCCAAAATCTTGTCGCTCTCTTCGAAGACTTGGGACCAGTCTTTATTAAATTCGGCCAAATTTTATCTACCAGGAGGGATATATTCTCAGACAATATAATAAACGAACTAGAAAAGCTCCAAGATGATGTAAAGGAAGAGGATTTCTCCTATATAAAAGAAACCATAGAAGAAGAATTTGCTAAAGACTTGGAAGATATATTTGTAGAATTTGATAGATTTGCCCTAGCGACAGGCTCTATTGCTCAAACCCACTTAGCTTATATCAGGACAGATGATTCGGTCAAAAAGGTCGTAGTAAAGGTTAGAAGAAAAAATATAGAAAAAAGGGTAAGTGAAGATCTCACTATTATAAGGGACTTATATAGGAAATATCAGAATAAACTTAACTTTATCGAATCCTTCGACTTAGGAGAAGTTCTAGAAGAATTTGGTAAAACTTTAAGAAAAGAGATTGATTTCAAAAATGAAAAGGAAAATATCTTAAAATATAGGGAAGATAATCAGAGGTCAAGTGACCTATCTTCTCCTGATGTATACGAGAATTACTGTGGAAAGTCAGTCCTAACTATAGAATACATAAATGGTAAAACTATTAGATCAAGTTACGACAAAGACCCAGATACAAGAAAGTCTCTTGCCAAAAAGATCATCAAGGCCTACACTAATCAGATGTTTTCCTATGGCTTTTTCCACGCAGATCCCCATCCTGGAAATATCTTTGTAGATTCGGATGATAATCTATATCTAATTGATTTTGGTATAGTATCTACTCTTTCGGAAAACTACAGGTATCAGATAATCAAAATATTTCTAGGAGCAAGTCTCAATGAAGTAAGTCTTGTGACAGATGCCATCATAGGTATGGGACTTTTGGCCTTTGATAGCAAGAAGATACCGATTTTTGAAAGAAGAATCCAGAAACTTTTGGATAAGTACATGGCTATGAATATTAGCCAGCTAAAATTAGTAGAACTTATAGAGGATTTTTATAAGTTATTAGTAGATTTTTCAATCAAAATCCCATCAGAACTTACTAATTTCGGAAAAACTGTATTGACTGTAGAAGGTCTTATAGAAAAGCTAGTCCCAGAAGAGTCCTTCATAGCCCTAGCTATACCTCTAGCAAGACCTATGGCGCTTAAACTCCTAAGCCCAGACATAGTCTCAAACAAAATACTTAAAAATACTTACAATTCAGCAAGCTTTATAAATGAGCTGCCCAAAGCTTCTTTGAATATATTAAGGCAACTAGAAAGAGGAGACTTCGCTATAGAGCAAAAAAGAAGTGATAAGGATCTCCAACTTTTTGAGAAAATTGAAAAAAGAAAGGTTAATGCCATAGTTTTTATAGGTATTTGCCTAATTATATCATCTTCTATATTAAGCCTTGCTCTAATCGGGTTAAACAATAAGAATATAAGATTCCTAATAATATTGATTTTAACAATAAGCTTGATTTTTTCTCTTTACCTACTGAAAAGCTTACTGAAAAATAGAAAATAATCCAGGCCCCTTCGGGGGTCTATTTTTGTGAATTTTACTAGGACTTAATTTATTCTTTACAAAAATCCTTTATTATAGTCTATAGCATAAAGCTAAGGAGGAAAAATGTTAAACATAGCCCATAGGGGATTTAAGGGAGCATATCCAGAAAATACAATGCTCGCCTTTAAAAAAGCAATCGAAACGGGAGTGGATGGAATAGAATTTGATGTTCACCTTACAAAAGATGGTGAGCTTGTAATAATTCACGATGAAACTTTAGAAAGAACTACAGATGGAAAGGGTCTGGTAAAGGATAAAACTTTACGTGAACTTAAAAAGTTAAATGCTTCAAAGGGAATCCTGTCTTGTGAAGTTCAGACAATACCTACTCTAAGAGAATACTTTGACTTTGCTAAAAACAAAGATATCATTACGAACATTGAACTTAAGACGTCCATTATAACATACGAGGGAATAGAGAAAAAAGTTTATGACCTCATAAATGAATATGGTATGAAGGATAAAATAATAATTTCATCTTTTAACCACAATTCTTTGATAAGGATCAAAGAAATAGATAGGGAAATAAAATGTGGAGTCTTAGAATCATCAAGACTATACAAACCATGGGAATACGTAAAAAACATGGGAATGGAATATTTCCATCCATTAAATTTCACTGTTAACAAAGAAATAGCAGAGAAATTCTTGGAAAATAACATAGGATTAAATATTTGGTTTGGCAAAGCGGACTACGACTTCAGCAAATGTCTGGACCTTAATCCAACAGGCCTTATAACAGATTTTCCTGATAGGGTTAATGACTTACTTATAAAATAAATTTAATAAAAAATAGATTTATTTTACAAAGACATTACAAAGTTAATAAAAGAATTTGATATATTTCCTTTATAATTCTAAAGGAAACAAAATAAATGGAGGAATTATGTTTAAAAAAATCGCTAGCAGACTAATGTTAGTCTTGATGTTCGTTACTTTAACTGCATGTGCAGGACGTAATGAGGATTCTAAAACAATCGATACAGGAAAAGATAGTAAAAATAGTGAAAGCTCTGAATCAAACAGTAGCAATGATGCCACTAGTTCAGATGGCAAGACAACTATAGTATTTTGGCACTCAATGGGTGGTAACCTAAACGATGCTATAGACCATCTAGTTGCTGAATATAACGAGTCACAAGATAAATATTATGTGAAGGCAGAATTCCAAGGAGAATACGACGATGCTCTCACAAAGCTTAGATCATCCGCTTCAGGCAAGGATGTTGGAGCTGATTTGGTTCAAGTTTTTGAACTAGGAACAAGATATATGATTGATTCAGGTCTTATCAAGCCTATGCAAGATTTTGTTGATGAAGAAAATTATGACACAAGCCAATTAGAAGATAATCTTCTTGCTTATTATACAGTAGATGGAAAATTAAACTCTATGCCATTTAACTCTTCAACACCTCTTCTTTATTACAACAAGGATATGTTTGAGAAAGCTGGTGTGGAAGTTCCAAAGTCTTTGGAAGAGATGAAGCTTGTAGGTCAAAAGCTTAAAGAAGCTGGTGTCACAGATATGCCTATTTCGTTCAGCGTATATGGCTGGTGGATTGATCAATTTATGAATAAACAAGGACTTGACCTATTTGATAATGAAAATGGTAGGAAAGCTAATCCTACAAAATCAGTATTCGAGGAAAATGGTGGTGTTACTAATATACTTAAGGCATGGAAAGATCTAGCTGATGAAGGTATAGCACCTAATGTTGGCAAGCAAGGTGGAACTGCAGAATTCAATTCAGGGACAAGCGCTATGACATTTGCATCAACTGCTTCTCTTACACAAATATTATCAGAAGTAGGAGATAGATTCGAAGTTGGCACAGCATATTTCCCATCTGTAAAAGATTCTGATAAAAATGGGGTTTCAATCGGAGGCGCATCTTTATACGCTATAAATTCAGGTGATGAAGAAAAAATGGCAGGAACATGGGACTTCATCAAGTTCTTAGTAAGTGTCGAATCCCAAACATACTGGAATGCAAATACTGGATATTTCCCAGTAAATAAGGGAGTACTCGAGACACAAGAATTCAAAGACCTAATTAAGGAATCTCCACAATTTGAGACTGCAATCAATCAATTGCATGATTCAAAACCAGAAGATCAAGGGGCACTTGCAACAGTGTATCAAGAATCTCGACAAATTATGGAAAAGCACATCGAAGAGGTCCTAAATGGAAATATAAGCCCAGAAGATGCAAGCAAAAAGATGGCAGAAGAGATAGATGCTGCCTTAGAATCATACAACAAGGTTAACAAATAATGAATAAATATAATAATAAAGCCTATCTTTACATGCTTCCAGCACTGGCTCTATTAACACTATTTGTATTTTATCCTTTCGTACAGACTATTATTCGTAGTCTGTACGCAACGGATAATATGGGGGCCAACACTCTTTTTATTGGATTTAAAAATTATTCGGATCTGCTATCTTCCCCATCTTTTTGGAACAGTCTAAAGGTAACTATGATTTATGTTGTTATAGTTGTAATTATAGGTGTTCTAATAGGATTTTCTACAGCACTATTGTGCAGAGTGAATTTTCCAGCTATAAGGTTATTTTCGGCTGCTTATTCTCTTCCTATAGCTATAGCTTCATCAGGTATGGCTCTAGTATTTAAAGTAATGCTTAACCAATCTGTGGGAATTTTAAATGTGATTTTAAAAACAAATATCAACTGGCTGGCAGACCCTAATTGGGCCCTTGTAAGTGTAGGTATTCTTACAGCTTGGCTAAACTCAGGTATGAATTTCTTGTACTTTTCATCAGGACTAGCCGGAATAGATGACAGTTTGTATGAAGCAGCTTCAATTGATGGGGCAAATAACTGGAATCAGTTTAAGCATGTTACCCTTCCTTCAGTTAGGCCTATCATGTTTTTTGTTGTAGTTACTAATATAATTAATGCCTTCCAATCATTCGGACAAATAAAGCTTCTTACTCAAGGTGGACCAGGAGAGGCAACTAATGTAATAGTGCATGATATTTATAAAAATGCCTTTATGAACTACAGGTATGGTTATGCTTCTGCAGAATCAGTAGTTTTATTTTTTATAGTTATGATTCTTACAATCATAGCCTTTAGATCAAACGGAGATAATAATGCAAGTAAGTAGCAATATAAAAGAGATTAATGCTAAACAAAAAGAAAAATCTATAAAAAGAAGTCTTAAAAAGACTGAACTACTAAGATTGATTTTAAATATTATAGTAGTTTTATTTGTACTATTTCCTATAATCTATGCTTTCGTTATGAGTGTAAAGCCTAGTCATGAATTGTATGACAAGACTTTTTTTACAGCACACCCAACTATTAATAATTATAAGGATGTATTTAAAATAGCACCAATAGAAGGCTACATAATAAATTCTCTTATAGTTTCTGTAATCATAACCTTCTTTCAAATGGTAACTGCGATTTTATCTGCTTTTGCTCTTCACTTTCTAAATTTTAAGAAAAAGGGAATTCTATTTGCGATAATAATGGCGACAACTATGATTCCGGGAGAAACTACCATAATTTCGAACTTCTTGATGATTTCTGGATGGGGCTTTACAGATTCGTTTTTTGGATTGGTTGCGCCTTACTTAACTAGTGCTATGGGAATCTTTCTCTTTAGACAAGCTTTTAAGTCTTTTCCTATGGAAATTTATGAGGCAAGTAAGATAGACGGAGCAAGTGATTTGGGATTTATATTTAGAATTCTGATCCCTCTTTCAAAACCTACAATAGGGGCCTTGGCTGTACAATCTTTCTTGGGAGCATGGAATATGTATATGTGGCCACTTCTTATAACTGGATCTGATAGATATAGGACGGTGCAAATTGGTATATCTATGCTAAATTCAGCAGATTCACAATCGATGCTTTTGATGATAGCAGGGGTTGTAGTTTGTATGATACCATCGCTAATAATATTTATGTTCGCCCAAAAGAATATGGTAAAGGGACTAACTACAGGAGCAGTAAAGGGGTAATTATGGCAAAAGTAAAATTAGAAGATATTTGGAAAATATATGACAATGGCTTCGAAGGAGCAAAGAATATAAATCTTGATATAAAAGATAAGGAGTTTGTAGTCCTAGTTGGCCCTTCTGGCTGTGGTAAGTCTACAACACTTAGGATGATTGCGGGTCTTGAACCAATAAGCAAGGGAGATTTGTATATAGATGAAGCTAGGATGAATGATGTAAACCCCAAAGATAGGGATATAGCTATGGTATTTCAATCCTACGCCCTATATCCTCATATGAGTATTAGAGATAATGTGGGCTTTGCCTTAAAGATGCAAAAAGAAAAGAAAGAGAATATAGATCAAAAGGTTGAAAAAATTGCAAAAATATTGCAACTAGAATCTCTCCTAGATAGAAAACCAGCCCAATTATCTGGAGGACAAAGACAAAGAGTCGCCTTGGGAAGGGCAATGGTTAGAAACCCCAAGGTTTTTCTATTAGATGAGCCTTTATCAAATCTTGATGCCAAGCTAAGGGTGGAGATGAGATCTGAAATAG
Organism: uncultured Anaerococcus sp.; assembly: GCA_902465755.1. Taxonomy (GTDB): domain Bacteria; phylum Bacillota; class Clostridia; order Tissierellales; family Peptoniphilaceae; genus Anaerococcus. The sequence goes on along the minus strand of CABQOK010000013.1, from coordinate 4,543 downwards.
TAAGGCTTCATAAGGAGTTAGATACCACATTTATTTACGTAACTCACGATCAGATAGAAGCTATGACAATGGGAGATAGGATTGCGGTTTTAAATCAAGGAGAACTTGTCCAATTTGATACACCTTTAAACCTATACTATAGGCCAAGAAATAGATTTATTGCAGAATTTATTGGTTCTCCTAAGATGAACATAATCGAAAGCAATTTAACAAAAGAAGGATCTTCGCTTTGTATAGAACTTTTTTCCAGGAAGGTTAAATTGCCTGACTTTAAAACTAAGGATCTTCTAGAAAAGGGAGTAGAAGAGGGAAAAATCCTAATAGGAATCAGGACGGAAGAATTCAACTATGATAAGGAATCTGATATAAAAGTTAAGTTTTCGAATGTTGAATACATGGGATCAGATACCTATGGTTATACTAGAACCGATAGGGGAGAAACAATAGTGATGCGTTTTGATTCTAAAGATCCTATATTAGTAGATAAAGAAATTCCTATAAGTATAAATGAGAAAAACACCTATATTTTTGATATAGAAACTGAAATTTGTATTTCGTTTCCTGAAAAAAACGTAGATCCTATAAAACTACAAGAAGTTGTAGATGCATAAAAAAAGACATACCTAGTCGTTTTAGGCTAAGTATGTCTTTAAATTACGATTATAAATTTTTGAAAATAATGTTAAGAAGTTCTTCCTTCCTTTGATAGGATAGCTCGTCTTCCTTTAGTCTATTATCACTTTCTTTCTCGATTTTTTCTTTGATATCATCTTTTAACCTATCTTCTGCGAAAGTATATACCGTAGAATTCTCCTTATCTATATGCTCTCTTAAAAGATTTACATAGGCCATAGAGTTTGCGATAATCTGGAGGATATCTCTATCATCTTTTGTTTTCTTGTAAGAATTCAGTGAGTTTTCAAGCTTAAATACATAGGATCTAGCGAGTTGATGCTCGACTAGCATGCCATTTTTTACGACTTTTTCTCCCAAAGGTCCTAGCTCTTCTATCATATATTTAAAAAGTATATCTTCTTCCTTCTTGTGATGGATTCCATCTGCGAACTCTCTAATAAAGGAGATGCTTGCCCTGAAGAATTCTTCATCTATGGATTTATCCTTGAGAATAGAAAGACATTCTTCCTCTAACCTATCCAAAAATCTTGTTATCTGATCGTGTTCTTTTACTAAATACTCTATTGCTTTCATATTATCACCTCCAACTATTATACCTGAGCTTTTGGGAAAACCTCCAGCATTCTTGTATAGTCTAACTAGGAGGATGTATGCATTATACAGGAAACGAAATATATAGACCGCCCCTTGAGGCAAGAACTCCCCTTTTGGAAGTGACTAGAGGATGCTCTCACAACAAGTGTGTATTTTGCACTATGTATCAACACACACCTTTTTCTCTAGCTCCCAAGGAAAATATAATAAGTGACTTAGAGGAGTTGGCATTTTACTATCCAAATCTGGAAAGGATATATCTCTTAAATGGAGATCCCTTCGCCCTATCTTTTGAAAAGCTAATGGAAATAGGGGAATTAATCCATAAATATTTACCAAATATCAAAACCATAACTTCATATGCCTCATTTTATAATATGAAGAACAAAACAGTAGCAGAACTTAAAGAGTTAAAGAAATTGGGATTTGATGAATTGTATATAGGAGTGGAGACAGCTTACGAGCCTGCCCTACTTAAAATAAACAAGGGATGTAACTTAGAAGAATACAAAAAGTCCCTAAGTAAAATAAAAGAAGCAGGACTAAGCTATCATGCTATCCTTATGATGGGAGTGGCAGGAAGAGGCAATTCAGAAGTAAATGCCAAGGCTACGGCAGAATTTCTAAATATCTACCCAGCCAAATCTGTATTTCCTATGACAACATCGGTCCAATATGGATCTGAGCTTTACAAAATGAGGGAAGAAGGAGACTTTAAGGAAGCAAGCCTTGGAGAAATTATAAAGGAACAAATAGTCTTAGTAGAAAATTTAGACTATCCTGACGAAACTCTTTTCTCATCAGGCCATATGGTAAATCTTATAAATGTAAGCCATAGATTTAAAAACAAGGATAAAATACTGGAAAAACTAAATTATGCCCTAGAAAACCTAAGCCCAGAGATATTGAACTCAACAAATGAGAGGCAAGCTAGGTAAAGAGGGGCTGTTGCAAAACTATGAATAATCATCGTACCATCGTTAGAAGGTTCTCTTAGGAAATTTTACCTCCCATGGCAGGTGGGCCGATCGGAGCCTACCGGCTGATAGAGGCTATTAGCCCGTCGGCTTCGAGAGACTTTCCGTGGAGGTTCTTCTAACGATAAGGGTACGATTTATTCATTCTGCAACATCCCCTTTAATCTTCACTATAGGATTTGAAAGGTTGATTTGTTTTTGGAAGCCTATCCGGAGTAATTGAAAGCCCCATTTTGTTTTTCTCATGCTTTAGCTCTATCAGGAGAGTAATCATCATAAAAATTATTACCAGAGAAAAAGGCAAGGCTACAATGATTAGGGTATTTTCAAGGGCTGTAAGACCGCCAGAAAATAGTAGAGATATAGCTATAAGAGCAAGCAGAGCTCCCCAAACTATTTTCTTCTTATTGGAAGGGTTAAGATTCCCTTTTTCAGATAACATAGCCAAAACAAATGTCGCAGAGTCAGCAGATGTTATGAAAAACGAAACAATCAAAACCAAGGCAACTATGGACATGACTTTGCCTAAACTATAATGGGAAAATGTTGCGAAAAGAACTTCTTCAGTCGCAAAGCCAGTCAAATCGAAACCAGCTTCTTGAACACTAGTTGATAGAGTACCGAAACTTGTAAACCAAAGGATACTCAAAATAGTTGGAATTAGCAACACAACCGAAATAAACTCCCTAATAGTTCTTCCCTTTGATATCCTAGCTATAAAAACTCCAACGAAAGGAGACCAGGAAATCCACCAAGCCCAATAGAAAATAGTCCAAGAATTAATCCAGCCACGCTTTTCAGGATAGAAGGAAGATGATCTAAAACTCATAGCTAAGAAATTTTGTAGATAATTTCCTAGAGAATTAGTGAGGTTATCAAATATTCTAACAGATGGACCAACTACTATGGCAATGGCCAGTAGACCTATAGCAAGAATCAAATTTAGATTTGATAAGATCTTAACTCCCTTACCCAAACCTGACATGGCGCTTAGGATAAATAGAAGGATTGTGACTAATATAATTACAGTCTGGACCTTGAAATTATTTGATATACCAAAAAGATAAGAAAGTCCACCGTTAATTTGACTTGCTCCAAAACCTAGGGTTGTAGCAACACCTATAACAGTTGCAACAATAGTAATTATATCGATTGTCTTGCCTATAAAGCCATCAGTATTATCTAATAAAGGCTTGAAGGTTTCTGATAAGAGATATCTCTCTTGCTTTCTAAAACCAAAATAAGCGAGAGCAAGACCTACTATGGCATAAACACCCCAAGCGTGTATACCCCAATAGAAGAATGTGTATTGGAAAGAATCCTCCAAAGCTTTCCTAGAGGATGGATCTGCTAGAGGTGGGTTTATAGCATAGTGACTAAGAGGTTCTGCCGCCCCATAAAAGACAAGTCCTATACCCATACCGGCAGAAAACATCATAGCTATCCAAGAAGCGGTAGAATGTTCAGGTTTGGAATTAGGATTACCCAATTTAATTTGACCGATGGGACTAAGGCATAGGTATAACAAATAAAATAAAATACCTGTAACAAGTAAAAGGTAGAACCAACCAAAGTCCTTTGTGATACTATTAGTTAGATTTTCACTTACTTCCCCAAAAGGATGTGGAATGAGAGTTCCCATAGCTACGAGGACTACTAACAATCCTAGTGGAAAAATAAAAACCTTATTATTTCTTATGTAAGATGATTTTTCTTTCATGTAAAGTCCTCTCATATATTAATAATCTCAATAAAATTACTAGACTATAATATTGTTTTTCTATTTACATCAAACATTTATGCCGACTTAAACAAATAGAATGTAAATAAATATAGCATATATATAGAAAGAAATGTAAAAGTGGAAAAATAATTGACAAGATTAGAAATCCATAGTATTATAATTAGGCACGTTCGAAGAGGAGTCAATATTAAATAGAAAAAATATTTGACAAAACATTCTTCGGGGTGTATACTCATATTATACCGCATGAGCTTAGTGCTTTGGAAAATTAAAAAAATCATTAAAAAATGATAAAATAATTTGACAAACAAAAACTTATGTAGTATTATATAAGAGTCGCGAGATACAAGCGACATTGAACCGAGATTAACATCGTAAGATGATAATCATAAAATTATATAGAATACAATAACAACAACCAAAGTTAATACTTTGAGTACAATGATTCTTGTCGAAAGATAAGGACAAAATTTAAATCACGCATTTGATTAAGTCAGATGTAAATGAATAAGCCAGAATAAAAACGGCTCATATTACTTATGAGAGTTTGATCCTGGCTCAGGATAAACGCTGGCGGCGTGCATAACACATG
>CABQOK010000012.1 GCA_902465755.1 uncultured Anaerococcus sp. | reverse complement strand
AATATACAAATTTTATAAATTTAAAAATTCAAAAAAGGAAAAGGAATTCCAAAGAAAACTCAGATTGTTTTTTTTGTGAAATTTCACAGAAAATTCGTGAATGTATTTAAATTAAAAAGTTCCCAAGGCCATAGATAAAACAGCCTTTGGGAGCACTTATTCTAATCTTAATATTAGATTCTTATATTATTTAAAGTTTGCCATCATAGATTCAAATGAAGCTTTGAGTGCCTTATAAGCCTCTTCCTCATTTTGAGGATTTACAGAGTTCCAAGAAAGAACTGCATTTGAGTAAGTATCCCAAACATCTCCCCATTCCTTAAACAATGGTCTTGATGGAGCCTTCTTGTATGAATCAATTGTAGCTTCGATTATATCCTTATCGATTTGATCAAGATTTGAATTTTGATATTCCTCTGCTGATACATTTTCAAGAATTTTCCCTGAATATTTATATAAATCTTCGGCGTATTCTGGATTAACTAATTCTTTAATCATAGCTTCAGCCAGGGCTTTTTTCTCCGCATCTTCTTCTAGTCTTGCATTTATCGCAAGTCCCCAACCACTTTGCCAGTGGGTTAGTGCCTTCCCAGCTAGGGTAAGTTTTTCCATAGGATAAATCGCAAGATTTCCTTCTCCTGCTTGTTTTGATATAGCTTGTGCATCCCAAGCTCCACCAAGTCTTGCGACTCCGCCATTTCCTGGCTTAAAAGTTTCATCTACATATCCCCAACCCGCATCTGGGTCAAAGAGTTGAGTGTGAGCCTCATTGTGTTTTTTCCAATATTCATATAGGCCCTTGATAGTTGCTTTTTGCGATTCATCAAGCTCATCCCATTCTTTCGTCATATCAGAGAAAAATGTCCCATCCTCATTTTTTCCTAAAAGCTCAATATTTGATGAGTTTGTTGCTGCTACTCCATACCAAGCGTCAAAGGCAGGAAATAGGACAGTTGATTCATCCTTGACATCATTGATCTCTATATCCTTTTCTAAATCAATTCCTTTTTCCTTTGCATTTGCAGTATTTACATAGGTAATTAGAGTTTCGATATTGTAAGGAAACGCAAAGTATTCCCCGTCTACTTTGAACTCTCCGCCCAATCCACTATCGAAATCATCCCAACCACCAATCTCTCCAGCAAGTTTTTGAGAATCTATGGCTCCTAAAACTTCATTTCCAACAAGGCCAGCTAGCCTATCAGCTGGTATACAAAATAGGTCCGCCACATCCTCGTTGTTAGCATCTGTAGAATCAATTATTTCTATATGCTCCAAACCACCTATTGTCCTAAGCTCGATTTCGGCATTAGGAAATTCTTTCTTAACCCTTTCGGCAGCCGCCTCATAATGCTTCATCCAATCTTCTTCTAATTGGACAGAAAGCTTGATATTTGCTTCCTTGTCTACACTTTCACTTTCTCCTGTACTAGCTTTATTATCCTTTCCACCACAAGATGTAAGAAGTAGAGCAAGCGACAGAGCAAATAACTTTCCAATAATCTTTTTCATTTTTCCTCCCTTTGTTAGATTTTAATGACACAATACCTTTCCTAGAAAAGACTGATATCAATAGTTATTTCTAAAAAACGTATCAGATAAAATCTTTATGATATATTTCTATTATATAATATATTAAAGAAAAATGAAAATATTAATATTTGCCACTAAAAAAACCATTCCCCTGAGGGAATGGCCTTGATCTTATTCTGTTACTTTTTCAAGTTCTTTTTTCTTCTCTCTTCTTCTTTTCTCTTTGCTTATATTTCTAAATACTAAGCTATCTTTCCTAACTGAAATTCTAATTGTTTCGTCTCTTTTTAGTTTTCCATCTAGGATGTCTTCTGCTAGTCTATCGTCAATCATTTTTGTAATGTGACGTTCTAGTGGTCTTGCTCCGTATTCTGGGTCGAAGCCTTCTTTGGCTAGAAGTTTTACAACCTTTTGGTCATAGATTATATCTAGGTCGATTTCGTTTAGTCTTTGTCTAGTTTTTTCAAGCATTAGGCCTGAGATTTCTCCTATTTCAGCTTCTCCTAGTGGCTTAAACATTATGACTTGGTCAAGTCTGTTTAGAAACTCTGGCGCAAAGGAATCTTTGATGGCTTTTTCTATGATCTCTGATGTTCTTTCTTCTTCCGATTCTTTTTGATCACCAAGCTCAAATCCTATGCTCTTACTTGTAGATAGGCTTCTTACACCGATATTGCTTGTCATGATTATGATTGTGTTTTTGAAATCTACCGTTCTTCCTTGGCCATCTGTTAATCTTCCGTCATCTAATATTTGGAGGAGAAGATTGAAGACATCTGGGTGGGCCTTTTCTATCTCATCAAAAAGTATTACTGAGTAAGGATTTGTCCTTACAGCTTCTGTAAGTTGTCCACCTTCTTCATAGCCTACATATCCTGGAGGAGAACCTACTAGTCTTGATACGGCGAATTTTTCCATATATTCACTCATATCCATCCTTATAAGTTTATCCTCTGAGCCAAAGAGATTTTTTGCTAGGGTTTTGGCAAGATAGGTCTTTCCAACTCCTGTTGGTCCTACAAAGATAAAGGATCCTATTGGTTTTTTAGGATCTTTTAGCCCCACCCTTGCTCTTTTGATTGACCTTGCTACTGAATCTATAGCTTCTTTTTGGCCAATTACTGATAGTTTTAACTCCTCGTCTAGATTAGCGTATTTTTCCATCTCATCTTCTGTGAGTTTTTCTACTGGAACCTTGGACCAGTTTGCCACAACGCTTGCTATATCATCGTAGGATATAAAGAGCTTGTCCTTATTTTCCTTTTCTTTTTCTTTTTCAATTTCTAGGTCGAACTTCGCTTGGTTTATCTTATCCCTAAGCTCTGCTGCCCTTTCGAAATCTTGATCTCTTACTGCCTGCTCTTTTTCCTTGTTAAGCTCTTCTAACTTATCTTCACTAGGTGCTGAGTCGTCTTCTTTTTGGAAGGCAGCTATTCTAATCTTAGAGCTTGCTTCATCGATTAAGTCTATTGCCTTGTCAGGAAGATAGCGATCAGAGATATATCTATCGGATAATTCTACTGCCGCTTCTACGGCCTCATCTGTGATTTCTACCCCATGATGGGATTCGTATTTATCCTTTAGTCCTTGGATGATCTTTCTAGCATCTTCAAGGCTTGGCTCATCGACTTGAATTGGCTGCATACGACGGCTTAAGGCAGAGTCTTTTTCAACATGCTTTCTGTACTCTTCGATTGTAGTTGCTCCCATGATTTGAATCTCTCCCTTAGCAAGGATTGGCTTTAGGATATTTGCCGCATCCATTGACCCTTCAGAGGCACCTGCTCCTAGAACCATGTGGAATTCATCTATAAATAGGATTACATCGTCCCTTTTACCGATTTCTTCAAAGAGTTTTTTTAGTCTTTCTTCAAAGTCTCCCCTGTATTTACTTCCTGCTATCATGCTAGCAAGATCAATGCTTAGGATTTTCTTATCCTTTATAATCTTTGGCACAACGCCATCCACAATTCTTTGGGCGAGCCCTTCTGCTATGGCAGTCTTACCAACGCCAGGAGCTCCTATTAGGATTGGATTGTTTTTTCTCCTTCTCATTAGGATTTGTACAAGTCTTTCGATTTCTGTATCTCTTCCTATTACAGGGTCGATTTTTCCATTTTCCGCTAATCCATTTAGGTCATTTGTGTATTTGGTCACATTTTCAGAAAACTTTGAAGATGACCCCTTTGTTCTGTAGACTTCCTTTAGCATATCGTCTAAGTTTTTCCCTATGACCTTCTTATCAAGGCCTGATAGGAGAAACATGAGATTGGTAAAGGAATCATCATCGTTTATCAAAGATTGAAGGATATCTTCTTCGTTAACTACAGAGCTTTTTCTCGCCATAGCGATCTCTCTAGCCTTTTCAAATATCATCCTTACTTTCTTTGAAAATTCTGTAGCAGGTCTTTGAGAATTGCCCCTGCCTATGTTATTTATAACTATAGACCTAAAGAGGTCGTAATTAGCCCCGCTTTTTTCCAAGGCCTTGTTCGCAATAGAGCCTGTCTTCATCAGAGCAAGAAGCAAGTGCTCGCTTCCTATATAGTCGTGGTTTAAGGAATAAGACTCTCTTCTTGCATGGGAGGTAAGTCTGTTTAGTCTATTATTTTCCATTATCGCTCCTTAATATATTCCTTAAGAAATAGGTACCTATCCTCATCCCTATTTCCCTTATACTTATTCTTAGAAAGATTAAATATTAGATAGTCGAGCTCCTCATTTGTAAAGTTTGTATCAAAGCCAAGAATATTGTATTTCTTTAGCCCATAAATATCTTTACTCATAAGCTCTAGGCTCTTATCTAGGCCCAGGTTTAAATTATTTTCCATAATATCTATATAATCTTCTATTTCTTCATCTTTTATACTATTTAAAACTTGATAGTCTCTTCTAAATCTTCTCTCATTTCTGACAAGTATATCCAAAGCCTTCTCGAACTTACCTATTGCTTCGTCCATGTCCTTCCAGTAATTTCCAACATTTTTGATTATATAAATGTCATCTGCATATCTCTTGTAGCATTTCGGAAGGAATTTATCAATATAGATTCTTTCGTGAAGGAGACTTTGTTTTAGGCCAAAATAGGCCTTTTCATCATCTACCATAGCAAAAAGAAAGGCCTTTACGAAAACTTCTACTCCAGATCCCGCATTTCGTGCATCCTGGGTTAGGTAGCCAAACTCTTGAGAGAAGGCGAAGTCTAAGATTTCGTCAAGCTTTTCTTCTATCAGATAGGCCTTCTTGTAGGCAGATTTTAAATCAAGATTAAAATCTCTGATATTAATCGCCAAATGATCTCTATCATTAATTGTTAGTATATAGTCATCTTCTATGACAAGACCTATTTCAGAAAGTTTGTTTGGCGCATCTTCTGATAGGACAAAGGACTTTATCAAGCCCTCTAGCTCGTCTTCGTCTAAATCTTCCAGAAGAATTAGTTTGTCTCCATAAATTTTCCTAAAGATTTCTATAACTTCCTTGCTCGCTTCAAGAGTCATGCTAGCTGGAAAGTCGAAGCCTTCAAGATTTCTTCTAAGAGAGAAATTTGAAGAAAGTATTATATCTTTGCTGTATTCTATCAATTTCTCACCTGCATATTCAATTCATCTATTTGCTCTTTTATGCTTTGAGCTTGTTCATAATCTTCTATTTCAACTGAAACTTGGAGTTTTTCTTGAAGATTTTTAATCTTTGTAGCAATATCTTTAAAGTTTCTCTCTTTTCTAGGAAATTTCCCCTCGTAGGTCCTTAAATTGTTGTAGGTCCTTAAAGTCCTTGTTGTAAGCTTATCATTAAGTTTATAACAATCAGGGCATGCAAATACACCATGTTTTATATTTGATGAAAGGTTGCCACAAGTTGGGCAAGCCTCATCTCCTAGATTATTTAGGAGACCATAAGAGTAATTATTTTCCTTAAACCTATAATCATAATAGGAATCTATGACTTCTTCAAGGCTTGGCAAAAACTCCTCTATCAAATTTTCTATGTTTTTTCTGTCGAGATTTTCTCCTCCATCTTTGATATTGCCATTTTCATCGACTGAGACATCGGTGAATTTCATAAGACAATCATTACAAAGATGGAAGTTCTTCTCTTCTCCATTTATTATAGTTTTGACTGTAACAGTCGCTTCATTATCGCATTTATCACATTTCATACTAGTTACTCCTCGCCATAAGACTTAAGAGAATATTTCTAATTATATCGCTTCTTACGGCATTTCTATCCTTAACTTCACTTATTTTTGAAAGAGCCTTATCGCTTGTGGCGTATCTTGCCATCAAATACTCGTTTTCTGTAAAGTATTCTCTCCTCAACAAGTCTTTAAAGAGGCTTTCGGCATTGTTTTGGCTCATACTCTTCTTAAGATTTTTGGTCAAATAAGAAATATAAGAATCTTCATCTACAACGGTTATAATTTTAATAAATCCATTGCCACCACGCTTGCTTTCTATAAGGTACCCATTATATGGAGTAAATCTTGTAGAAAGAACATAGTTTATCTGACTAGGTGCACAATCAAAACGTGTCGCCAAGTCATTCCTGCCGATTTCAAGCATTCCGTCAACAGAATCTTCTAACATCATTTTTAGAAACCTCTCGATTTCTGAAGTAAGACCTGCCATAATTCACCACTCTTTCTATATATTAATCTAAATCAAATAATTGACTATCTCTGACCTTCTTCTTTAAAAATAAAGAATCCTAATGATTCCTAGTAAAATTGTACTATTTAGCAAGATGATTGCAAGTAGCTTATCTTTGCTTAAATTAAATAAAATTTAAGGAAACTCCCGCATAAGGATTAAAATCCTCGCAGGAGTAACTTAATATACTAATCTCTCCTATTATTTCTATTGCCATAAAGGAGAAACAATCTCAACAATTGTAGGGCCGTAGTTAGGGTTGCAGCTACATAGGTAAAGGCTGCAGCTTTTAGCATAGCTCTTGCTCCATCAAGCTCTTCGCCATGAAGCATACCGCTTTCGTCTATTACTCTTATAGCCCTCCTTGATGCATCAAATTCAACTGGAAGGGTTACCAGTTGAAATATTAGAGCAAAGGAAAAAAGTATTAGTCCTAGGTCTAAGAGCTTTTGTTGAGATAAGAAAATTCCCAAAAGTATAACTGGAAAAGCAAGCTTTGATCCGAAGTTTACCGCAGGCACTAGCCAAGACTTAATCCTCAAAGGAGCATAGCCTTCCTTGTATTGGATGACGTGACCGCACTCGTGGGCTGCTACAGCAATAGATGCTATAGATGTATCGGTAAAGGAGTCCCCAGAGAGGGCGACTTCCTTTGTAGCAGGATTGAAGTAATCAGATAAGCTTCCTCCAATCTTTTTTATAGAAATGTCATTGTATGAATTTGTATCTAGGATATATTTAGCTGCCTCATAGCCCGTTATACCCTTTTTTGATTTGATTTTACTATATTTGTTAAAGGCTTTTTGGATATTAGCCTGGGCAATCATTGATATTATGACACCTATTATTACTAAAAAATAGGTCTTGTCAAAATACATTGAGCCAAAGTAATATGGATTGTACATATTTTATCTCCTTCTTTTTTCTTATTATACCCAAACTTAAATTTTGGACACAGAAAAAGGGCTCCTAGAGCCCTCTTTCATTATAGAAAAGAATAAGTTAGTCCTAGTTTTCTAAGGGAAAACTATAAGGAATTAATAATGAAAAACCTAGCTATTTAATAGCTGATTTTATTATAACATCATTTTCTTATTTATGCAAACTTTTTCTTAAATTTATCCTTATAGCTATAATCTTAAATTTAGCACTTTATTACGTTTTCCTATTAAGAATTTTCCTCAAGAGCTTTAGCGTTTTCATTATCTCCTATTAGAACTAGGATATCGTCTTTTCTAATATATGTGCTTGGATCTATATCCATTAGCATCTGGCCATCTCTTTCGAAAGCAACCACATTCATCTTGTAAGCCTTTCTAAAGTCAAGCTCTATAAGAGATTTTCCTATCCAATCCTCATGGGCCTTGATCTCTATCAATGAGAAATCATTTGAAAATTGAACTAGCTCTAAAAGATTTGATCCTGCAAGAGATCTTGCAAGTCTTTCTCCTGTATCAAGCTCAGGATATACTATCTGATCGGCACCGATTTTTTTGAGAATCCTTGCATGTGATTGACTTGTAGCCTTGGCTATAACCTTATCTACTCCGCTATCCTTGCATATCAAGGTAGCTTCGATTGATGCCTCGATATCTGTTCCTGTTGCAATTATTGCCACGTCGTAGTTGTTTATTCCCAGAGACTTCATAGCGACTTCTTCTGTAATATCTCCTTGGGCAGCACTTGAGACAAAGTTTGCGATTTTTTCTACTTTTTTGTAATTAGAATCTACTGCTGTTACATAGATTCCCTTCTCGAAAAGCTTGGTAGCTACAGCGTAGCCAAACCTTCCTAGACCTAAAACTATAACATTTTTTTCCATAATTTCTCCTAACCTATACTAATAAAACATTCTGGATATCTGATTAATTTCTCATCTGGCTTTAGACCAAAGGCAAGAGCCATAGTCATTGGACCAATCCTACCTAAATACATACATAGACCTATTAGAACCTTGGCGATTCTTGAAAGATTTGCCGTAATCCCCCTGCTAGCTCCTACTGTTGCTAGGGCAGAGACGACTTCATATAGGGTATCTATCAAGTCAAAGTCATCTGTAATAGTAATGGTGAAAGTCACCATCAATACTAAAGCAAGAGAAATCATAAAGATAGATATTGCTTTTTTGATAGTCTCATCTCCTATGTGCTTGTTAAATACAACTGGTTCCTTCTGCCTTTTGATTATAGAATATGTCGCAAGAACCAAAACTCCAAAGGTCGTAGTCTTGATACCTCCTGCAGTCGATCCAGGAGATCCTCCTATAAACATAAGGCCTATCAGTAAAAGTGAGGTCGAATCTTTAATATTTGAAAGATTAACCGAATAAAATCCAGCAGTCCTGGCTGAGACTGATTGGAAGAAGGACTCTATTATAGATCCCTTAAGCCCTTCGCCTACAAGGACCCCTTTCTGGATTGACTCTAAAATTAAGAAGCCAAAAGCTCCAAATAAAATCAATAATATATTAATAATTAAAACAAGCTTTGAGTGAGTTGATATTTGCTTAAACTTTCTCCTATAGAAAAACTCGCTTGTAACCATAAAGCCAAGCCCACCTATGACAATCAAGGCCATGAGAGTTGTATTTACCAAAAGATCTTTCCTTAAGGGATAAATCGAATCTCCCATTATATCAAATCCTGCATTGCAAAAAGCTGATATAGAGTGAAAGATCGAATACCAAATCCCCTTTCCCCATCCATAGGTCGGGATAAATCTTATAGAAAGAAATAGGGCTCCCAAAGCTTCAACTATAAGAGTGAAGGCTAGGACATATTTAAAAAGTCTTACCAAGCCTTCCATGCTCTCTACATTGAGCTGCTCTTTTAGTATTTGCCTAGACTTTATACCGATTTTCTTCCTTAAGATTAACGGAATTAGTGATGCTAGGGTCATAATTCCAAGTCCGCCGATTTGAATCAAAATGATAATTACAAGATGGCCAAGAGTATTCCAATATAGGCCAGTATTTACCGGGCTAAGCCCCGTAACACAAGAAGCACTTGCCGCAACAAAAAACGAATTGATAAGTCCAGTACTCTTACCTGTTTGAGTTACATAGGGTGTTGATAGTATAAGTCCTCCCAGACTTATCAAAATCAAAAATCCCATGGACAAAACAAAGGCAGGATTTTCTGTAGCCTTATCGAAAGTTCTTTTCAAAATATTTTTTTGCATAATAACCTTCCTTACACAATCAAAGGGGCTGACATTATATTTGTCCTCCCCTAACTTAAGAGGATTTTACGTCTTAGCCTATTTTTTGTCAACGATTCGATGGTAAGTTTGCTGGGTATAAAATACTAAAGGAGGAAAATATGACCCTATTAATAATTTTAATTATTCTAATCTTTGTAGTTGTCATATATTCAGTTACAACTTACAATACTTTTGTAAGGCTTAATGAGATGGTAGAAAACTCCATGTCTCAAATCGCAACTGGACTTCAGGCTAGGTGGGATAGCCTAAATAACTTGATTGATATGACCAAGGACTACAGCCAATTTGAAATAGAAACCCTAGAGAAAATCACAAAGAATAGGACAAGTGTAAACAGAACTTCCGATGCAAGGGAAGTTGAAAGCGAGAATAGAGAATTTGGAAAAGCTCTTTCTTCCTTCTATGCGGTCGCAGAAAATTATCCAAATCTTAAAACAAGTGACCTATATAAGGAGACTATTGCTACTATGACAAAACACGAAGAAACTCTTAGACATTTGAGAATGGTCTACAATGACACTGTAACTAAACTTAACAGAAAGATAAAATCTTTTCCTGCAAATATCCTCGCTAATATTTTTTCTGTAAACACTAAAGATTATTTCGAAAATACAAGCGAATCATCTTCTGTACCGAAATTTAAATAGGAGACATATGAAAATTAAAAGACTAAGTAAATATCTTCTAGCCCTTATACTTTTTCTACTTCCTAGAATATCACTTGCCGATAGTTTCGATTCTCTAGATATGGACGTTAATATCGATAAGAATGGTATAGGAAGTGTAGAAGAAGTTTGGCAAATAAATGAAGACGAAAAAGATTATACCGAAAGATACAAACTTATAGAAAATTTAAGAGGAATAAAGATAGAAGACTTCTCCCTAAGCTCCTCTTCCCTAGAGAAGGACTTTAGTGAAATGAATCCTTGGGATTCAGACCTATCTTTTGAAGAAAAAGCCTACAAATATGGAAGAACTGATAGGGAAGATGAGACGGAACTTATTTGGGGCATATCCCAATACGGAAATAACACCTACAAGCTATCCTACAAGATAAATCCTGTCATAATAGGCCTTGAAGATAGTGATATGCTCTTTTTCCAATTTATCGGAGAAAACTTTGACCCCAAGCCAAAAAGAGTCAATATCAACATCAAAGGCTTTGAGCCTTTTGATGAAAATGTAAAGATGTGGGGCTTCGGCCTAGTTGGAGATATTCATAATACCAGTGGAAATATAGTACTCAAATCCAGTGGCGAAGTTGACTATACGACTATTATGCTCAAATTCCCTAAGGGATATTTCAATACATCCTACAAGGAAGATAAGACATTCGAGGATTATGCCAATATGGCAGTTAAGGGATCGAAATGGGAAGAGAGCGAAGGAGAAGCTAATACCGACCCAACCCCTTGGTATGTCAAAGTAATCGCACCCTTTTTTATCCTCTTAGGCTTAGGATCGATTCTTCTTGGTGTGAGAGCGAACAAGCTTCATTTTGATGAGAATAATATTACAAATGATGAGGCACTTAAAAAGGCCAAGACCTTCAAAGACCAGTACTTTAGGGATATCCCCTATGATTCCCACATAGAAGATACTTATCTATTGGCAGAAAAGGCCTATCATTTTGAGATAAATCCGGGCAATTACATGAATGCCTTTATCCTAAAATGGATTTACGATAAAAATATTGAAATCGAAGCTAGAAAGGAAAAGGATAAAGATGCCAAGATAAGAATACTCGAGAGACCTTCCAATATGGGCAAGATGGAGGAGGATTTCTTTGATATAATAGAAAAGTCACAAGAATATTCCAAAGACGGTCTCATCTCAAACAAAAATATCCAGAAATATTTCAGGAAAAATAATGAAATCACAGAAGACTTCTACGAAGATTTCTTGCCTAGGTCAAGGGATAGCCTGAAGGCAGGAGAATACTTAAAAGATATAAGATTTGAGAAGAAATTCGCTAGGACTAAGAGGGAAGGAAAAGAACTAGAAGTTACTCCTAAAGGAGTTTCCCTTTACGAAAATCTAATCAAGTTTAGAAATTACCTAGAAGATTATTCCTTGATAGCAGAAAGAGATGCTAATGAAGTTCATATTTGGGACTACTTCCTAATATATGCGGCTATTTTCGGTATAAGTGATAAGGTCTTTAAAAACCTAGAGAAAACTTATCCGAACTATAGCAACAACTCAGTCTTTAACTACTATATAATTACAAATTCAAGAAACTACTCCACTATCACCCAAGCTAATATGGCAAGCTTTACATCAGCAGGAGCTGGAGGAAGTACATCCTTTGGCGGTGGAGGCGGAAGCTTCGGTGGAGGTGGCGGCGGAGGTCGCTAGAATAATTATGACAAATCCTTAAGCAAAGTTACTTTATGCTTGAGGATTTGTTTTTTCTTAAATAATAGCAAATATAATTTCACGGAAGGAGGGATTTATAAAAAATAGCCCTTCTTCATATAATTAGATAAATTCTTTGGATTTCCTGGCAATCTAGAGGATTAACCATCCCCTCTATCTAGGAGAGATTGGCAATTTAACCAACAATCAAGAATAATTTCTACTAAGAAATCCCTACAAATTAAGAAAGGGAACTTGTTTATAACCCCAGCCTCTTAACTTTAATTATATTTACTTGTTAAATTAATAACTCGGCCTTATAATATAAACTTAGAGATAGTATTTCTTTTGGAAACTATACTCTATAACACCATTATTTTTTATTTTAAAAACGAGCTTATATACTTAGCTAATAAGACTCAAATAATTTGTTACTTAAAGGCTATCGATTTTTATTGTTAAAAAATAAACTATTGGTAGCCTTATTTTTAGGGAGAATGTATGAATATAGAAATGTTAGAAGGGAAAATTCATAGGGCTACTGTCACTGAGGCCAATCTCAATTACGTAGGCTCTATTACAGTTGATATTTCTTTGCTAGAAGAAGCTGGTATAAGGGAATATCAAAAAGTACAAGTTGTCGATGTTAATAATGGAAATAGAATAGAAACCTATACTATAGCAGGAAAGAAGGATAGCGGAGTAATCTGTCTAAACGGAGCCGCTGCAAGACTTTTTTCTACTGGGGATAAGGTAATTATTATGGCTTATGCTTCTTATAGCGAAGATGAGCTTAAGGATTACAAGCCAAAAGTTGTCTTTGTAGATGATGATAATAAGATTACCAAGGTATCTAATTACGAAAAATACGGAACTTTATCATAAATAAAAAACAAGTGGTGTTTGGAGCTATCTCTAATAAAATTAGAGGAGAATTTATGAAAATTATCAAAACAATTGACGAACTAAGAGGAAATCTTAAGAAAGCAAAAATCGAGGGTAAATCCATAGGTCTTGTACCTACCATGGGATATTTACATGAAGGACACGCTAGTCTTATAAGAAGGGCTAGGAAAGACAATGATGTAGTAGTCGTATCTGATTTTGTAAATCCTATCCAATTTGGACCTAATGAGGACTTACTTACCTATCCAAGAGATTTACAAGCAGATAGCAAAATATGCGATGAAATCGGAGTAGATTATATTTTTGCACCTGAAGCAAGCGAAATGTATCAAGATAGAAAAGTCTTTGTAGATATAGAAGATATGTCCGACCACTTGTGTGGAGCAAAACGTCCTGGACATTTCAGAGGAGTCCTTACAGTTTGCAGCAAGTTATTTAATATTACTGGAGCTGACAGAGCCTATTTTGGACAAAAAGATGCCCAACAGGTCGCAATAATCAAAAAACTCGTAAGTGACCTAAACATGCCTATAGAAATAATCCCTTGCCCTATAATTAGGGAAGAAGACGGACTTGCTCTTTCATCTAGAAACACCTACTTATCAAAAGAAGAAAGAAAAGCTGCCCTTTGCCTATCCAAAGCCATATTCGCTGGAGAAAAACTAGCTAAGGAGGGCGGAAGTGTAGAAGAAGTAATAGGAAAAATGAAAGAAATAATCGATAGCGAAGAGCTTTCAAAGATAGATTATATCAGTGTAGTTGATCTTAAAACTATGGAAGATGCGAGTGATTTCGACGGAGATAGGCTAGTAGCTATAGCTGTCTATATAGGTAAAACACGCCTAATAGATAACTTTATCTACAGGAGTTAAATATTATGGAAAAAATATCTTCACTTTCAAGGAAAATCACCCAAAATATTGGTCTAATAATAATAGTTTTTTCTGTAATAGCCTACTTTCTTCCAGATTATTTTTCCTGGATGACAAATTACACCACCATTTTCCTAGCTCTTGCCATGTTTGGTATGGGAACTAGTATTGACGGAGATTCCTTTAAGGAAATTCTCAAACATCCCAAGGAAGTAATGATAGGCTCTCTCACCCAATTTACTATTATGCCTCTTCTAGCCTACTTGCTTGCAGTAGTTTTCGGCTTAAATAAGGACATAGCCCTTGGAGTAATACTCCTTGGATCTTGTCCTGGAGGAACTGCATCAAATGTTATAACTCATATAGCAAATGGAGATGTATCCTTATCCGTATCGATGACTATCCTCTCTACCCTCCTTGCCCCTCTTGTAACGCCCCTTCTAGTCTACTTGTTAGCTGGTAAATGGGTAGAGGTTTCAATATTTGCTATGTTTAAATCAGTTGTTACAGTAATCCTTCTGCCTGTACTTCTTGGAATTTTCGCCAAAAAAATAAGCCCTAAGGGCGTAGAAAAGTCAAAAGACATATTCCCTTTGATCTCATCTTTGGCAATTATCCTAATAATCGCAGGTATTATCGGGGCCAACTCTGAAAAAATAAGACAATCAGGTCTTATAGTCTTACTCATAGTTATGATCCACAACGCCCTAGGCCTTGCTGGAGGACTCTTTATAGGAAAACTTGCAAAGATGGACTACGACAAAGAAACAGCCCTTGCTATAGAAGTCGGCATGCAAAATAGCGGACTTGCCATACAACTTGCAACAGCAAATTTCGCTCTAAATCCACTAGCAACCCTCCCTGGTGCAATATTTTCAATATGGCACAATATATCAGGGTCAATTTTTGCATCAATCAGAAGGAAAAATAAAATCTAATATTATTTAAAAGAAAAATAAATCGTCCCTCATGTACTAGAATTTTAAGATAGAGCTACTAAACTCTTAATTAGTTTCTTTAATAGCTGCTTTTTGAAAACATCTTACTAATTTAAGCTAATTATCCTAAGATTCTACAAAGAAAGGGACGATTTATATATCTTCCAAAAATTTTTAATTTTTTCTCAAGTAAAAAATATATAGATTAGACAAACTTTTCAATAAAATCTTCAACTTATCTAGGATTAGCTCCTACATTATAAAATTACTTTGGAGCTAAAACTAGGGCCTTGCCGTCTATTACTACTTCACCATCTTGGTTGGTGCAGACTGTAGTCAGTATTAGTCTGTTTTTTTCTTTAATAATTTCTTCTACTGTGCATGTTGCTGTAATGGTATCTCCAAACCTAACAGGTTTTGTAAATTTTAAGTCTTGGCCTAAATAAATTGTTCCAGGGCCTGGAAGCTTTGTTCCTAAGACTGCAGATATAAAACCTGCACTTATCATACCGTGGGCTATGCGAGTCTTAAAGAAAGTCTCCTTGGCATATTCCTCGTTGATATGAGCTGGGTTAAAGTCTCCAGAAACTCCTGCATAGTTATAGGCATCAGCTTCAGTTACAGTTTTAGTAAAAGATGCAGATTGACCTATTTCTACTTCATCT
>CABQOK010000011.1 GCA_902465755.1 uncultured Anaerococcus sp. | reverse complement strand
ATTTATAGAAATAGTCAAAAGACTTACCGAGCTTGATAAGTCAGTCATAATCATAACCCACAAATTATCCGAAATTAAGGCCATGGCTGATACTTGTACTATAATTAGGAGAGGTAAATTTATAGATAAGGTCGATGTCAAAAGCGTTGACGAAAACATCCTAGCTGAAAAAATGGTAGGCCGTGATGTAAGCTTTAATGTTGACAAAAAATCAATCAAAAAGGGCGGAGTAGTCCTAAATATCGAAGACCTATGGGTTAAGGATAAGAGGGGGATTGATACCCTAAAAGGCCTTGATCTAAAACTTCACGCTGGAGAAATTCTAGGAATTGCTGGAGTCGATGGCAATGGACAGACAGAACTAATAGATGCTATAACTGGAATGACTAAGGCAAACAGGGGGAGCGTAAGCCTAAACGGAGTAGATATTACCAATGCTTCTACCAGGAAAATCCTCGATACTGGTATGAATTCTATCCCAGAAGATAGGCAAAAGAGAGGACTTATCCTAGAATATCCTATAAAGGACAATCTGATTCTAGAAAGAGTAGGACAAGAGCCATTTTCTACAAAAGGCAGGCTCAACTTCAAAAATATAGACGATAATGCCAAGGATCTGGTAGGGAAATTTGATATCAGACCAGACGATATAGAAGAAAAAGCGATGAGCCTTTCAGGTGGTAACCAACAAAAGGTAATAATCGCAAGAGAAATTTCAAATAATCCTGACGTCCTAATAGCAGCCCAACCTACTAGAGGACTTGATGTAGGAGCTATAGAATTTATCCACCAATATCTAGTGGAGCTTAGAAATCAAAACAAGGCAGTCCTTCTTATAAGCTTCGAGCTTGATGAGATAATGGACTTATCAGATAGGATACTTGTAATCTATGATGGTAAAATCGTAGGAGAAAAAGACCCTAAAGAGACAGACGAATTTGAAATAGGAAGACTTATGGCAGGAGGTATCGATGACAAATAAAGTAAATAGAAGAAAAAGCTTAGGTTCATCCAAGATACTTTTTACCATAATATCAATACTTTTAGGACTTTTGGTAGGAGCCTTGGTCCTTATAATAGCAGGATTTGATCCAATAGAGGGCTTTAAGAATTTATTTCTAGGTATATTTAAGAGCCCAAGGAACATGGGATGGGCAATTGTAACATCGACCCCGATTATAATGACAGGTTTGGGTGTTGCCTTCGCCTTTAAGACAGGACTTTTCAACATGGGAGCAGAGGGCCAATTTATAATTGGAACCATAGTAGCTTTTCTAGTAGGCTACAATCTAAATCTCCCTCCAGTTCTACTACCTATAGTTTCGATAGTCCTTGCCATGATTATTGGAGCAATCTATGGAGCTATAGCGGGTTTTATCAAGGCGAAATTCGGAATCCATGAGGTAATATCTACCATCATGCTCAACTGGATTGCCTTTTACTTCCAAAACTTTGTAGTTTATAGATTTAGACAACCAAACTCTATGAGTTCCTTTGATGTGGCTGATAAGGCAAAGATTACCCTCTTTACTGACGCTGCCAAGAGATTCGATGGATTTTTCTCTAAATTTTTTAGGGCTCCAATCCACTGGGGAACTATTATAGCCATAGTTGCTGTGATTATTGTTTGGTATATTTTAAATAAAACAACCCTAGGTTATGAGCTAAAGGCGGTAGGTCTTAATAGAGAAGCTAGTGAATATGGGGGAATCAATGCAGGAAATAAGATTATCCAATCTATGGCCATATCTGGTGCCATTTGTTCACTTGCTGGTGTTACCCAAGTTTTGGGCTTTACCTACAACTTATCGATCCTATCTTCCATGCAAAACTTTGGTTTTGATGGCTTAGCGGTTTCCCTTCTTGCATCCAATAATCCTATTGGAGTTATATTTTCAGGACTCTTCTTTGGATCTTTAAAATATGCAGGAGGCAATCTCCAAAGAACTATGGGAGTTCCAAGCGAGATAATCTCAATTATTATAGGAACTATTATCCTCTTTACAGCTGTGCCTTTGGTATTTAGAATTATTAAAGCTAAAATTAGAAACAAAAAAACCAAGAAGGAAAATGAAAAAACTGCTGTAGATATGTCTTATGTCAACAAAGAGATAGAAGAAGAAAAGAAGGAGGAATTATGATTAATCTTACAATTTTAGCCCTAATCATAGGTAATACCTTCTCAAATGCTGCCCCAGTCCTTCTTACTGGACTTGGCGGAATGATGAGTGAAAAATCCGGTGTTGTAAATATCGGTCTTGAAGGAATGATGACTATAGGAGCCCTAACGGGAGCTGTCCTAGGTTATTATGTAGGAAATCCTTGGATAGCTTTGTTAGGGGGAGGACTTGCTGGAGCCTTCTTTGGCTTAATCCATGCCTTTGTTTCTGTAAGTCTTGCTGGAGATCAGACTATATCAGGTATTGCAATAAACACCCTAGCACCAGGACTTGCGCTTTTTCTTTCGAGATTGTTCTTTAATGGAGCAACACAAACTCCTTCAATCCCATTAGAAAATAAGATACCAAGACTTTTTAGGGGGATTTCTTCTAATCAAGTATTTAACAATATATTTGGCCAATATGCGACAGTATATTTATCACTAATAATGGTAGTGGTTTTGTATGTAGTTTTATATAAGACTAAAATAGGACTTAGGGTCATAGCTGTTGGAGAACATCCAAAGGCAAGTGAGAGTTTAAATATCAATGTAGTAAAGGTAAGATATCTTTCAGTAATATTTTCAGGCTTTATGGGTGGCCTTGGAGGAGCTAGCATGTCTCTTGCAGTAGTTTCATCCTTCTCGCCAACCCTAATCGCAGGTCAAGGCTACATCGCCCTTGTCACTGTAATATTTGGTAACTGGAAGCCACAGGGAGTACTTGTAGGATCCTTATTCTTTGGCTTAGCCCAGGCAATTGCAACCTACCTAGGTTCAACCTCAATTGGCATCCCAATAGAATTTATTTCTATGATCCCATACATCGCAACCCTTCTTATCCTTATAATATTTAAGGGAAGAAGCTATGCACCAAAGGCGAGCGGTAAGCCATACTTTACAGTAGAAGATGTATAAAATATATAAATAAAGGGCCTCCATAAGGGGGCCTATTTTTAGGAGATAGTATGAAATGTAAAAACTGTAATAGAGAAATTGATGATAAGTCCAAGGTCTGCCCTTTTTGTGGGGAGGAAAGCCCTTCAAGAGATGATGATGTAGGAGAAAATAAGGAAGAGGCCTTGGAAAATGTGGAAGAAAATTTAGAAGAAGACTTGTCAGATGAGAAGAGCTTAGAAGACGATGAAGACTACTATGATGATGAAGAAGAAATATATAAAGACATCAACGATCTTCTAGAAGAGCTAGGTCCTCCCAAGGAGAATAAGACTAAAAAGCTAATCGCTACAGGTCTTCTTGCTATCCTAGTGACTCTCGTGGCCTTTTTTGGATTCAAAAAATATAAGGATTCCCAAATAGAAGAATTAAGTATCGACCTAAACTATTATCTAAATATCAGTGCTGTAGGAGAAAATGGGGATGGGGGACTCGATATCAAATATGATAAGGAAAGCTTCATAAACGACTACGAGGGAAAAATCTACGACAAAAAAAGCAAGGAGCAGGTATCAAGTGCAAGATTAATAGACGAATTGGAAAAAAACACCAGCTTCGGCGTAAGTAAGGAGCAAGGGCTCGCTAATGGAGAGCTTGTAAATATTACAATAACTACTAATTATGACAAGGCAAAAGACTTCAATATAAAATTTACCAACCAAGCTAGAGACTATGAGGTAGAAGGACTTAAAGAAAAACAAGGGTCGCCTAGTCCAGATGAGAACCCTCCTGCCGAGGAAAACAAGGAAGACGATAAGGAAAAAGAAGAAGATAATAAGGAAGAAGACAAGGAAGAAAAGGACGAGAAAGGAGAGGAAGAAAAAGACCAGGCCTCTGACGATAAGAAGGATAAGTTTAGCAAGTATATAAAAGATCATATAGGGGGAAGTGAACTAACCTCAGTTACCAGTCATGAATTTATGGGCAAGGCCAAAAGAAGTGGCGAGGAAATCTATGTCTATAAGATTAATAGCAAGGAAAATATTGGAGATATGACCAAGGCCTTTGACTATTATATAGGCTTAATCGATAAGGAAAATGGTATAGAACTAGTAAGAGATGGTCTTATTCACAGAAGCCTAGATGATAAGACAGATACTTATTATGATATATCCTATGAGGGCTTTGCCCTAGTAGATGACCTTCTAAGCTATCTTAATGATGGTAATCTCAAAGTCGACGGATTGACCTACTACGACAACTTCAAGGCCAAGGAAGAGCCTGCAGGCTACTATTTCCTCGAAGGATATAGCTTGTTTTTAGATAATGACAAAAATGTAAAATTAGAAACTGGCACTACTGTCTATACAGGAAAGTGGTCCAAGGATAACAATACCCTAACCCTAGATATCAAATCCTTCAGCAAAGACCCTATCAAGGCCAATATAGTAGGAGGAGAATTAGAATTTGACGCAGATGTATTTAGATAAGGAGGGACTGTTGTAAAACTATGAATAATCATCGTACCATCGTTAGAAGGTTCTCTTAGGAAATTTTCAGTGGTGCCTGCCGGCTGAAGGAGGCAAAATTGACGTGGAGGTTCTTCTAACGATAATGGTACGATTTATTCATTCTGCAACAGCCCCTTTTTATTTTAGAAAATTTCCCAAAATCTTTCTTACTTTGTTATAATATAGGAAAGGAGTTTTTATGTATTTTTTTGTTAATGATTATAATTCGATTTGTTATCCAGAAATCCTGGATGCTTTAAAAGAAAAAATAGATGAAGCAAATATCGGTTATGGCTTCGACGATCACTGTGAAAATGCCAGAGACCTTATTAAAAAAGCTCTGGGTGACTCTACTGTAGATATTCACTTTATCCCAGGAGGAACTTCTGCTAATATCATTGGCTTAAGTCTTGACATGCGCCAACAAGACTCGATTTTTGCCCTAGAAACTGGCCATATCAAGGGCCATGAGGCAGGCTCAATCGAGGCGACAGGACTTAAGGTAGAACTTTGTCATTCCGATTCAGGGAAATTAAATCGCCATATCCTAGAAAAAGAGCTTAGGAATTTTGATACTGAATTTAGTACAAGACCTAGAAAAGTATATATATCAAATACCACAGAGCTTGGAGAAGTCTACACCAAGGCTGAAATAATGGATATATATGATTTCTGCAGGGCCAATGATATGTATCTTTTCATAGATGGGGCAAGGCTTGCGGTCGCCCTCGTCAGTGAAAAGTGCGATTATACTTTGAAGGATTTGAGTACTATGTGCGATATATTCTATCTTGGAGGAACCAAGGCAGGATTTCCTTTTGGCGAGGCCCTAGTTATAGTAAATGATAAGCTCAAAAAAGATGCTTTAAAGCTGATCAAACAAAAGGGGGCCATGCTTGCCAAAGGCTTCATATCTGGAATCATGTGGGAGAGAGTCTTTGAAGAAGAAGATTTTTACCTAAGAGGAAGCAGGAAGGCATTCGCCATGGCCAAAAAGCTCTCTTCGGGAATTAAAGCAAAGGGTTATAAGCTTACATATCCCTTCGAGTCCAATCAGATATTTGTAAACTTAACAGATGAGGACCTAGAAAGATGGCAAAAACTTGCCCAATTTGAAGTAATGGAGAAGGTAAAAGATACCAATATCGCAAGACTTGTAACAACATTTAGAACAAGTGAGAAGGACGTTAGAGGATTTTTGGAAGAGATTTGATATGGAATATAAGAAGTTTTTAGAATACTTTGCCAAATTCTCCCTAGGAGTATTTATCCTCGGAGGAATCTATACCATAGGAAGGCCAAAGACTAAGTCTGTCACAGATTATAGGCTAAGTGATGATATCAGCTATACTGGAGATCTCTACCAAGGGAAGTTTCAAGGAAAGGGAGTCCTAAAGACTAAAGAAGGAATCTTTAAGGGAGACTTCGATAAGGGTAGAATCGGAAAAGATGGTGTCTATATAGGCGATAACTTTTATTATATAAAGGAAAAGGGCCAGGTTAAGATTAAGTTTAATGATGGAAGAATCTACAAGAAGGCAAATGGAAATTGGGAGGAAGTAGAAGATGAGAATTAAGGGTCTAGATTATCTCCGTGTCTACGGAATATCTATAATTTTAATCTATCATATCTTCAAGGAAATCCTTCCAGCAGGATTCTTTGGAGTAAATATAATGTTTGTCCTCTCGGGCTTTCTGGTAAGCTTTCATCTCTTGGATGAAGTCTATAAGGATGAGAAAATCGATCTTGTAGCCTATTACAAGAAGAGATTTATAAGGATTTTCCCTGGAGTTCTTTTTATGATATTTGTAGTAAGCCTTATGGCCTTTGCTATAAATAAGGACTTCACAGTTTCTTATTTTGATCAATTTATAGCGAGTCTTTCCTTTACTAGCAATTATTACGAGATACTTTCTGGAGGAAGCTATGAGTCTCAATTTGTCAAACACCTCTTCCTTCACACTTGGTTTCTCGCTATAGAAGTTCACTTCTATCTGCTTTGGCCCATACTTACCAACTTTATCTATAAAATGAGCAAGGGGAGCAAAAATGTAAAAAAGACCTTCTCCAATAGATTTTTCCTAACAAGCCTAATTCTTTACATCCTTAGTATAGGGCTTACTATAGGGATGACCGTGCTTGATAAAAATAGGTCTTTTGTTTACTTTTCTGATTTTACGAGACTTTCTTCCTTCTTTATGGGAGCCTTTGTAGCATGCTTTGTCAAAAGATTTGGCTATAGGAAAATCCCTTACAAAGAAGCAAGTCTTGGGGCAGGACTTATAATTTTACTTATGTCCTTTGCCCTATCATACGGTATGAAGATCACTTATATATTAGGATTTTTCCTAACAGACCTTCTTACAATTGTTGCAATCCTTGCCGCTGTATCGAATGAAGATATAGAAGAGGTAAGACCAGTTAAGAAAATAGCCCCATACACCTACTCGATTTACCTCCTCCACTGGCCAGTTTTTGTCATAATGGAAAGCGCCTTTGACAAACCGACAGCCCTCCTTATGACAATAATAGTAACAGGAATTCTTGTTATGATAAACTATCATATCTTCGAGCCAGTCTTTAAGGGAGAGGAGATTGACCTTAAGATATTTAAGCTAGATCCAAGCACGAGGGCGAGAATAATAACTCTCGTAAGTGTGATGGTAATTTCTTTTGTAAGCGCCATAGGCCTATCCTACGCGTCAGATGATATGGTAAGTCTTGAAAAACAAATTTGGATATCATCAATCAAACAAGACCTTGGTCAAATAGATAAGGACAAAGAAGAGCTTGACAAACAAATCTACGAGGAAGAAAATCCTGACGAAGTCCTAAAAGATGAAGAGGTAACTACGACAATAATTGGTGATTCTGTGCTTTTGGGAAACAGGGAGTATATAGAAGAGAAAATCCCAGGGACTTCTGTAGATGCCGAAGGATATAGGCTCTTAGAGACAGCTCCTGACATCATAGAGGAATACAAGAATGAAGGAAGGCTTGGACAAATAGTAGTCTTATCTCTTGGGACCAATGCTGTAGACGATCCAGAAAGCTCTCTTGAAAGAGTAGTGGGGGCCCTTCCAGAAAAGACTAAGCTAGTTCTTGTCTCTTGCTTCGATGATAGATACGAACATCCCCACAGGGTAAGTTTAGCTATGAAAAAAGTTGCTGATAAATATAAATTTATAACCTACATGCCTTGGGAGGAAGAAGCCATGGACCATCCAGAATACTACGATGGAACAGATGGGGTCCACTTTTATGGAATAAAGGATGCCTACGATGCCTACAACAAATTGCTCCAAAAAGCAATACTTGAAGCAAGCAAAAAGGAAGGAAAGTAGATTTTCCTTATGAAAAACTAATAAAAATAAAGCAAATCCTTTTGGCTAAATTTTAAGCCTAAGGATTTTCTTTTTGTTTTGTAAATTTAAGAAATCAAAAGGGGGTGTTGCAAAACTATGAATAATCATCGTACCATCGTTAGAAGGTTCTCTTAGGAAATTTTCAGTGGTGCCTGCCGGCTGATGGAGGCAAAATTTCCGTGGAGGTTCTTCTAACGATAATGGTACGATTTATTCATTCTACAACAGCCCCTCTGGATAAAAATACTTCACGCACTTTTACTATACTCTAGTTATTCAAAAATTCTCTTGATTACAAATGGATCGTTGATTGGGCTTACTATTACTCCCTGACCTGGGCTTGCTGCGTGAACCATATTGCCCATACCGTCTGCTATTCCTACATGGTAGATATCGTAATAGCTTGATCCGAAAAATACCAAATCTCCTGCCTTCTCTTCTCCAAAGGCAATAGTTTCACCATATTCTGCCTGGCTTTTGGCAAGGTGAGGGAGGGCGAGTCCAAAGTTTTCGTAGGCTCTTAGGACTAGACCTGAACAGTCGATTCCGTTTTCCTTGGATACTCCTCCAAAGACATATGGGCTTCCCACGTAGTCTAGGGCGTAGTTGTAGATGCTCTTACCAACTTGAGAATCGTCACTTTCTATGACCTCTCCATTATCGTCAGTAAAGTAGGTTACATAGATAACTTCATAGACTACTTCTTCTTCCTGGCTTTCTTCTTCCTCTATCCTTTCGTATTTTTCCTTAGTTTCGTTGAGTTTTTTGTAGTTTTCCTTAAGTTTTTCTATATATTTCTTATCTCTTTTGGATAAGTCTAGATTTGAAATCCTAACGAAACCTACTTGTTCGTCCATATCTACGTCTTTGTCTTTTAGCTTATCATTTTCATCAATATTAATCTTTTTATTTTTAGCTTCTGCTGGATTGTAGGCTACCTTTACATAATCTGTGCCTTCCACAAAGTCTAGGATAGTAAGCCTAGTTGGACTAAACAAGCTGTAGGGATTCTTATTTTTGGCGTTTTTGTCTGGAGCAGTCTTTAGATCGCAGGTCTTTATGACTTTGACATCCTTTAACCTGTAGAACCAGTCCTTTCCCACGTAGGACTTTTCTCCTTCAAAGTCTATAGTATACCAAAACTCATCTTCTGCCTTTATTTCATATCTCTTAAAGTCTTCTATGCCTCCTAATATTTCAGCATAGTTTGACTTTTCACTTCTTACATTTACACCTTCAGTCTTTTCCCTATCGAGCATTATGCTATCAGCTTGGACTGTTTTTGGATAGGCTAGGATAAGGCCAGCTAGGATAAGACTTTTTGTTAATAATCTTTTCTTAAAATTCACCAGTATTCTCCTTGAAATAATCTCTATATCTATTATAGCATAGATTGCTAATTAATTAAGGAGAAATTTAGAACTTATCATAAAATTCATAGGCAAAGTCGACAAGGCCTTTAGAAAATTCATTTCTTAGATAGGCTGGGTCTAAGTGATTAATCCTAACCCTATCTAGGCCGTCGGCATCCTTGAAGTATTTGGAAAGCTTCTTTGCCCTATCGAAGTCACATTCTTCTACAAATTCTCTTAGAGTCTCATCCATTATATCATCTTCTCTAGAGTGGGCTGCAATTACAGCCTTTAGGATAGCTAGGTCACTTTCCTTAAGGTCGTGAGCGTAAGGGATAGACATTTCGGCAGCTCTTTGTCCATGCTCTGTGTCCCATCCGTCATTTTGCCTTTGGGTATCGTGTAGGCTTGCTGCGTTTATTAAGACATAGGTGTCATCGTCATCTAGTTTGTAGGCGTATGCAAGGAGACTAGTGTAAAATATTACCCTTTCTATGTGATCTCTTCCGTGAATATCCGATACAAAAAGTATATCGTAATTTAGCTTTTCATAGGCTTCTACTAGCTTGTCATAATAGGTAGATTCCATAAAGCCTTCATAAAAATCGTATTTTTTTATCCATTCATCATTATTTAAAATATCTATAACTCTCATAATAACTCCTTTATAATATTGTACAACATATCTTATACTTGATAAAGGGTATCATGTATAAGAGGTGACTTATGTTATATAATAGAGAATTAATTTGTGAGAAATTAGAATATGCGATCGAAAAAAGTAAAGACTACATAGGAATGGGAGAGCCTGCAAGCTATATACCAGAGCTTTTGAATGTAGATAGCGATAACTTCGCCTTCTCCTTAGTAACGACTAATGGAGATGCCTTTAACTTCGGCGATGAGAATATAGTTTTCTCCATCCAGTCTATATCGAAAATTATAGATCTTATAATAGCCCTAACTGATAACAATCCCCAAGACGTCTACGATAAGGTAGGAAGTGAGCCAACAAGATACGAGTTTAACTCCCTGGTTCCAATAGGGGATAGGGCAGCAAATCCTTTTATCAATGCAGGAGCTATTACTACGACTTCGATGATTTTTGGTAGGAATAATGAAGAAAGATTTGAAAGAATCCTAAACTTCTATCAGAGGATATCTGACTTTAAGGAAAGTGAATTGATGGAAGATGTCTTCGATTCTGAGATGAAGACTACAGATAGAAACAAGGCCATAGCCTATTATCTAAAAAGTAAAAATATTTTTACAGCAAATCCCGATGAGGTCCTAGAACTTTACATCAAGTCTTGCTCCATAAGTTCTAATATCGAAGGTCTTGCAACCATGGGAGCGGTCCTTGCCAACAAGGGCTACGCAGTCAAAAATAGGGACATGCTAGTGCCAGAATCAATCGTTCAAATCGTAGTTAGCCAAATGGCATCCTGCGGCATGTACGAAAACTCTGGCGACTATCTAATGAATGTAGGTATTCCTTCCAAATCTGGTGTAAGTGGGGCCATAGTTGGAGTAGTCCCAGGAGTATGCGGCCTTGCTGTCTATTCCCCTAGACTTGATAAGACCGGCAACTCCGTCAGGGGCAAGGAGCTTTTTAAAATCATCTCCCAGGACTTGGGCCTAAATATTTTTGTTTAAATTATTCCCTTTCTGTTGACCTTGATATATTCGTAAAAATAGATGATGAAGAGGGATAGATAAATTAGAGAAAGGCTAGGGCCATTTGTCCAATATATTCCATCGAGCTTCTCATCCCATGGAGGAAGGAAGCCTTATCTCCTTCAAAAAGATGACTTATATAATTTGCCGAATGCCCATTAAAAAGTCCCATCCCAAAGCCAAGGATAATTCGAGATAAGAGTATAGCCTGGTAAGATGTATAAATTATGGGTATGATACCACTTATAAATACCAGGATTGTACCTAGTTGGACGCACTTTTTCATGCCGATAAGCCTCGTTATTGATTCGCTTAAGGTGATGGAGATGATTGTGGCAATTGATGATAGGGTTATTACAAATTCGGAAGCCTCTCTTGTTATGGCAAATTCTTTTTGCATAAAAACAAGGCTGCCGGAAATAGCAGAATTTCCAGCAGTGATTAGGATCAAGACAGGATGGCTGCTTCTCTTAATTTATTATCTCTTAAAGCTTTCATTTAAAGCTCTTCTAAAATCTAGGAATATCCTTGACTTTGTACATATTTTTAAGATATAACTACTATTATTACAGAAGGAGATAAAATGAAAAATAATTTATTAAAATCTTATTTTAAATACTTGATACCGACTATATTGACTATGATTTTATTTTCCACCTATACTATGATAGATGGGATCTTCGTAGGTCAGGGAGTGGGGGCAGAAGGAATTTCTGCGGTAAACGTGGCTATGCCTTTTGTAACCTTGACCTTCTCACTTTCGATTTTGATATCCATAGGAAGCTTAAATCTTATCAGCTACCAATTGGGCAAGGATGACAAGGAGAAGGCGGATGAATTCTTCTCGATTGGTCTTGTCCTATCCCTATTTGTGGCTATTTCCATATCGGTTATTACCTACATCTTTATGGATCCTTTGATCAAAGTTTTGGGAGCAAGCCCCGAGATAAGTCATATTGTAAGAGATTACTTGTCTGTGATAATATTTTTCACGCCATTTTATGTCATGGCCTATGTCTTCGAGATCATGGTCAAGGCTGATGGTAAGCCAATAATTTCTACTATTTTGATGATAGTATCAGCCCTTACAAATATTATTTTAGACTATGCATTTATCTTTCACTTTCATATGGGGGTTAGGGGAGCGGCTATTGCTACAGGAATCGCCCAAGTCCTACCGACTATAGGCTATGTGGCCTACTTCCTATCTCCTAAGGCCAAGCTTAAGTTTAGGAGATTCAAGCTTAAGTTTTACAAAATTAAAGAAATCATATCCTATGGATTCCCAGCAAGCCTTAACGAGCTTTCTTCTGGTTTTGTGATTCTTTTGTTTAATAATGTAATCTCAAACTATTACGGAACGGAAGGACTTGCAGCCTTTTCTGTGATCTCCTACATTATGATATTTGTTGTAAATACTATGATTGCAGTTAACCAATCAAGTCAGCCCCTTCTTTCTTTCAACTTCGGTAAAGAAAGCTATGAGGATGTATTAAGGATAAGAAAGTATATGCTTAGAACAGTTGCTCTTTTAAGTATTATGATCTTTACGATTATAGAGCTTAAGCCAGAGTTTTTTGTAAATGTATTTATAGCAGATTATGAGGAAGCTTTCCTTCCCTTTGCGGTAAGAGACTTGAGGATATTTGCCATATCATATCTTATCATGGGCTTTAATATCATAAATGCAGGCTATATGACTTCTGTGAAAAAACCTCGCTATGACTTCTATATAACTATGGTAAGAGGTTACGTCCTAATGGCAATTTTAGTCTACGCCTTGCCCCTAATCTTTGGAAGAGAAATAATCTGGCATGTGGCGACTATAACAGAGCTTGTAACTTTGATTTTTTCTATATTTTTGATCAGAGATGAAATAAAAGAAATCCATAAGCTAGAAAGAATCCGTGACAAGCATATCAAGAAAAAATACCAATAAAAGAAGAGTGCTCACGGTATAAATCCATGAACACTCTTTTAAGATTGAGGACTATCTTGCATCGACGTCCTTGTATTTTTCATCTTCGTCGAATTTCTTTACAGCATAGGAGCAGATTGGAAGAATCTTCTTATTATTTTCCCTAGCAGCAGCAACTACTTCATCTAAGAGCTTTCCAGCAAGGCCTTGGCCGCCGTATTCTTTATCTACAACTGTGTGAGTAATCTTGTATAGGCCATCACTTTCTTCAAATTGGCAAAAACCAACCTTTTTTCCATCGTCTATAGCTTGAGCTTCATTTTCTTCTTTGTTAAAAATAATTTTCATATTATCACCTCACATATTTCTTACCCAATTGTTGAAATTTTAATAAAAGCTTCCTCTAAGCTACTTTGAAAAGCAAGGGAAAATTTAGTATAGTAAGGTCAAAGTGAGGTATTATGCAAAAAGAAAAAGCATTTTTATATATAGATACAAATTTCTCAAATGACGAGGCCTTGATGCTCGATATGGCCTTTAGGTCCTTTAACTTCGAGCTAGTAGGCCTTTCATCAATCAGAAGCCAAATGACAGCAGAGGCTGGTGCGGATAACATCCTAGGCCTTAATGAAAGTCACGAACTCTTCCTTCCTATAGCAAAAGGCTACGAGGGAAATCTAAAGAAAGATCAAATGGCAAGTAAAGCAGAAGACATCTTCCACTACAAAAATCACAAGGACTATCTAGAAGAAATAGACGTAGAGGATCAGATCTATGACATAGCCCAAGATTGTGGGAAGATCGATATCATCGCTACAGGTCCCCTAACAAATATAGCAAGAGCCCTAGACAAATACGAGGACCTAGAAGATTATATATCCCATATCTTTATAAGCGGGGGTAATCTCTATGGGCCCGACTTTAATTTTAAGGAAGATCCTCAGGCTATAAACAAAATCCTAAACTCATCTATTGATATCTTTATCCTAGCCAAAAACTTAGCAGATGGGATAGAAGTGACAGATTCCTTCCTAGAATCTCTTGATATAGATAATAAAAACAAAGAGGTTATAGAAAGACTTAGGGCTGATAAGGATAAGAGATTTCTCTATGGACCCCTCCTACTTTATCTAGTAGAAAAGCCAGAAGCCTTTATCTTTGAAGAAACAGGTATTAAGGTAGATGATAAGGAAAATGTTGGAGAGATGATCAGGGTTAATTCCAGAAGAAAGGTATATCTAGCCAACAGAGTAAATGAAGAAAGCTTCTTAGAATATATCGAAGGCAAATTATGCAAATAAAAAAACCGGGAGCAAGGATCATAAAAACTGGCCTTGCCCTATTTCTATCAATGATTTTATCTAGCCTAAGGGCAAGTGGCCTTCCTTTTTATAGTGGAATCGCTGCGATAATTTGTATGCAACAAGACGTAGCTTCGACTTTCGTAAAAGGAATAAATAGGGCAGTTGGAACTATAATTGGAGGACTAACAGGACTAGTCTATCTTCTATACATACAAAAAGAAAATATCCCTCAGCCAGTAAACATCCTTTTTCTTTCAATCGTCGTAACTATTCTTATATGGATACTTGCAAGTTTTGAGAGAAATCTTGCCATAACCATTGCGGCAATTGTATTCTTATCAGTTACTATCAACCACGCTCATGATCCGGCAGGACCTGTTGCCTTTGCCTTAAATAGGATAATCGACACCATAATAGGAATATTTACAGCCCTATTTGTAAATTGGCTAGATTTCAAATACAGAAAAGGAGAAGGCCATGGCTAAAATATCAACCATAAAAAGGCCGGGACTTAGGATAATAAAAACAGTCCTCGCGGTATTTCTTTCCATGGTCATATCAGAACTAAGACCTGGAGAAGGCCTTCCAATAAATTCTTCCATAGCGGCGATAATATCCATGCAGACTAATTTAGTAGATACGAAAGATATAGGATTAAACAGAGTAATAGGAACAATCCTCGGAGGTATCATAGGACTAATTTATCTAATAGTAATCCCAGACTTCAAGGAGCCTTACATCCTAGACTTCTTCCTAATGAGCCTAATAGTAGGACTAATAATATGGATCATGGCCCATCTAAAACGCTACAACGCCCTAACCATAATGGCCATAGTGTTCTTATCAATCACCCTAGATAACGTAAACCAAACAACAGACCTCCCAGTCCTTTTCGCCTTCAACAGAACTCTAGATACACTGATAGGAGTAGTAATTTCAATAATAATAAACGGAGCAGAAATTTCTTATAGGAAAAGAAAGTTTCTTAAGAAAAATGGGATAGACAGGTGGGAGAGATAGATGTTTTAGGTAAAATATCTTTGGCTAAAAATTTTTAGAAAAGATGTTTCTATATATTGAAATTTTAGGAACAATATATCTGGGGTAATTAGAATTTATTTATTATGAAGGTGTC
>CABQOK010000010.1 GCA_902465755.1 uncultured Anaerococcus sp. | reverse complement strand
AAGCGGAATGTAATCTGTACATAACAGGAGACATTCCGTTTAATTTTCCTCAATGTTGTCATTAAGGGATAACTCAAATATACCTATATTTCTGTAATTGATTTATGGAAGCTTTAAATTTTCTTAGTATCTTTAGTAATGTCAATATTATTTACATTTAAGTTCATAGCTTTGGAATACCTACAACGGCAATAGCAGATTCTGAAGATTTGACGATTACGGAAAGTGCTAGATCCTATGAAGAATCGTCTAAACTCCTCAAGCTAATAGGATAAAAATAGAGAATGTATACAATATAAGAGGGGTACAAACTTATAGTATGGAGTATCCTGATAATATCAGCGACTATAAAAAGTTAGGATATAGTAATTTTCAATATAGTGAATGGTCTGCTTACGAAAAAGTAAATCTAAAAGAGTAGCGAAGACAATCGTAATTTCCGCGTTAGGATTAACTATACCATCTAAAAAATTAGCTGCTTTAATTGCAATATATGATATATCTGAGAGTTTAAAAAAACAACATGATGGTGTTCGGATATCAGTTAACTCTAGAAATATAATGGCTTATACTCCTAAGCCAGATAGCTATGAAGTTCTAATAGGTGAAGAAAGCATAGTAAAATATTATTCTGATAGCAAACGAACTAATTTAATAAAAACTGTTCATAGAACTAATTATGTAGGGTGAAAAAAAGAGCTAGGTTTAAGTCTTATCCAAGCTTAAGCCTAGCTAGATTTTATTGATTTTATTATGATTTCTTATCATTTTTGTATTGGATATAAGTTAAAATCAACATAAGTACAGCAAAAATCACCATAAAGTATCTGTAGTGTTTATAAGAATTTGGAACTAAGAACTCAACTAATAAATATATTATCAAGATAAGTATATATGTGATAATAATTTTTTTTCTAGAATTCATAATTACTCCTCATTTTCAATATACTAAATATTTTTATACGATGAATTTGATTTTTATAAAGTCTGATGCTACTTTGATAAATCTTCAATATTATATATCGAACTTTTCCCAATCCTTTATGCGTTCTATTACAAATTTTACCTTGTATTCTAATCTTATTGAATATATTCCTATCTAAAGAACTTTCATCAAGAAATTGTTCCTTATTTTGTTACTCTTTTTATTCTATTGCTTAAGTTTTTTACAAGATCGTTTGTGTATATACTTATATGTATATATATCTTTTGGAAATTAGTATAGGGTAAGTTAAGGTACAAGTGATTTTTTGGTATTTTATTTTAGACTCTTTCTAGTTTCTATAAGGGCTGTCAATACTAGGTATGAAACTATTAGATAGGAATAAGCTATTTTATTGTCATTATTTATGAAGCTGTAATTTGTAATTGCTAATTTTTCTTGGATTAGGGAAAGAATAAATATCAAGATTATTAAAAAAATTATAGATATTATTTTAGTCTTAATACTTCCCACGCCTCTTAGAAGCTCTCTTTCCTTGAATAGGCTTATAGAAAAAACAAAGATCATAGCTATGAGGATATAGTTATTTATTTCTACAAAAAATCCCAAAATCACCAATAATAAATACAAAATTCCACTTATAAAAATCATGCTTTCCTCCCTTTTTATCAGCTTACCAGGAAAATGAAAATTTCCAATCTTGCCCTTATTTTTTCTTCTAATATAATAATATAAAATAAATAAAGGAGATTTTATGGTACTATTTATAGCAAACGCTGTTGCTCTTTGGCTTATGAGTAACTTCATTTCACACATTTCATTCGATAAACCTGCTGCATTAATTCTTACAGCAGTTATACTTACACTTTTACAAAAGGTAGTTCAACCAATTTTGCAGTTCCTATCTTTTCCTATCACATTTTTGACCCTAGGTTTGTTCAACCTAGTCATCAACGCCTTTGTCTTGTATCTTGCCTTCAAATTTGTAGATGGGGCGTATATAGACAGTCACTTAGGAAGTTTAGTTATAGCAAGCATTGTTCTTGCCATAATTGCATCAATTGTTCAGTCAATCTTATAAGGAGTAAACAATGGAAGATAGCAAAAAAAAGGAAGTTAACAAGCGTGGTATTTTCAATGAAGATGGGGATATTGACCTATCTAAGAGAAGAATAATCCAAGGAAATACCACCAATTTAAACGATTTTAATAATCTTAAATATACATGGACCAGCGATTGGTACAGACAGGCTATGAACAACTTCTGGATACCAGAAGAGATTAACTTAAACCAAGATATCAAGGACTATAGGAAGCTTGATAAGCACGAGAAGAAGGCCTTCGACAGGATTCTCTCTTTCCTAACCTATCTTGACTCAATCCAAACCGCCAACCTACCAAACTTACAGACCTACATTACAGCAAATGAAATCAACCTTTGCTTGTCAATTCAAACCTACCAAGAATCAATCCACTCACAATCATATTCCTATATCCTAGATACGATTTGTTCTCCAGAAGAAAGAACAAGAATCCTCTACCTCTGGAAGGAAGATGAACACCTCCTTAAGAGAAATGAGTTTATAGGAGACCAATATAACGAATTCTTGGAAAATGATGACGAATTTAGATTTATGAAAGTCCTAATAGCAAACTATATCCTAGAAGGAATCTATTTCTATTCAGGCTTCTCCTTCTTCTACAATCTTGGAAGAAACGGAAAGATGCCAGGAACAGTCCAAGAGATAAGATACATCAACAGAGACGAAAACACCCACCTCTGGCTCTTTAGATCTCTTATAAATGACCTTAAGAAGGAAAGAGAAGACCTCTTTACCCCTGACCTACAAAATTACTACAGAGAAATGCTAAGAGAAGGCGTAGAGCAAGAAATCGCCTGGGGCAAATACTCTATAGGTAATAGTATAGCAGGACTCAACGAGAAGATGATAGAAGATTATATCAAATATCTGGGCAATCTAAGGGCCAAGGGCCTAGGGCTTGAGCCACTCTACCAAGGCTACAATGAAATACCAGAATCTATGAAATGGGTAGATGAATACTCAGATCCAAACGGAGTAAAGACAGACTTCTTCGAAGCAAAAGTAACAGCCTACTCCAAATCATCTATTATCGAAGATGACCTATAAAATAAACCGACCTTAGCTTTGGCTAGGTCGGTTTTAGCTTGTTTTATTTTAGACAGGATTTATATTCTTCGTTAGATTTTCTAATTCTTTCTGGGTCTTTGAAGAAATCTTTGCTTAATTTTACAAGGACTGGACTTAGGGCTATAAGGGCTATGAGGTTTGGTATTGCCATAAGGCCATTTAGGATATTTGCCACAGTCCAGGCAAGGCCTAGGTCCATGTTTGCTCCCAAGAAGACAAAGATTACATAGATTATCCTATAAGGAATGAGGGCTTTTTTGCCGAATAGGAATCCAATACTTACCTCTCCATAATAAGCCCAACCTAGGATAGTTGATAGGGCAAAAAGGCTTAGACCTATCGTTACAATCATAGGACCAAGGATTGATCCACTAGCAAAAGCTTTAGATACAAGAACGCTTGCTTCTACATTTGTCTTTGTGTAAGCCCCAGTTGTAAGGATTACCAAGGCTGTCATGGTACAAATTATGATGGTATCGACGAAGACTTCTGCTATTCCCCAAAGACCTTGGCGGATAGGGTGGTCGGTCTTGGCAGAAGCGTGGGCTATAGGAGATGATCCAAGCCCTGCTTCATTGGTGAAAACTCCACGAGCGATTCCAGAACTTACGACAGACTTAATAGAAAGACCTGCAAATCCTCCCCCAAGAGATCTTGGGCTAAAGGCTCCTATAAATATAGATTTAAAGGCAGGAAGTATATTAGAATAATTTAGGACCAAGATGCTAATACATCCTCCTATATAAAGAACAGACATAAGGGGCACTAGCTTTTCTGTGACCTTGGATATGGAATTAATACCTCCGACAATTACAATTGTCGCAATTATACTTAGGATTATGCCAGTGATTAGGGGATTGATATTTAAGTTTTCCTTAAGAACTCCTGCTATGGCATTGGACTGGGTAGAGTTTCCTATATCAAAGACTGCAAGGCCAGAAAAGATTGCAAAGGCCTTGGCGAGTTTCTCATTGCCCATACCATTTTTAATATAATACATGGGTCCGCCCACAAAGCCCTTACCCTTCTTTTCTCTATACAAAACCGCAAGGCTTACCTCGGCAAACTTAGTTGCCATACCGAAAATTGCCGCAAGCCACATCCAAAATATAGCTCCAGGTCCACCCAAAAGAATAGCAAGGGATACTCCTACTATATTTCCTGTGCCAACTGTTCCTGCAAGAGCTGTAGCAAGGGCCTGGAAGGGTGATATATCTCCCTTTTTGTGGTTATGGTCTTTTCCGAAAATATTTCCCAAAGTATGTTTTAGGGCATAGGGTAATTTCCTAAACTGAATGCCGCCTGTTTTAATACTTATGTATATGCCAGTTCCTAGGATGCCCAAGATTAGGGGCAGTCCCCAGAGGAACTTATCAAAAGCTTTTAATAATTCTATCATAAATCCTCCATTTTTTATTTTATTATTTTATTCCTAAATTTAAAAAAATACAATAGAATGTAAAAAAATAAGATAGAAAAATCCCCAGAAATTTTTACATCTCTAGGGATTTGTTATTTATTTTATTAGATTGAGGTAAAAATCTGATAGTTTTTCTGCAGTTTCTCTTATATCAAATCCTGCTTTTTTTATCATCTCGCTTGTATCTTCTCTTTGGTAGGGAAGAGCCTTGTGAATTGCCTTTATCCATGGGTCTGTGCCCTGATTAATTGGGATAAATTCAACAAGGTCTGTGATCTTAGAGTTTTTGTCTATGGTGTCTGCTAATAGAGTCTTTAGACCTGCGGCCTGAGCCTCTATGGTAGATACGGCAAGTCCTTCGTATAGGGAAGGAAGGATAAAGATATCAATGGCTTGGAGGAGCTCATTTACATAACCAATAGAACCTAGAAAGATTACCTTATCTTCTATTCCTAAGTCCCTTACCTTGTTTTCTATCTCTTCTTTAAGATCTCCGACTCCTGCAAGAACTAGGAGATAATCGTCATCTTCCTTTAATAAGTCGGCAAATATATCGATTAGGAAGGAGTGGTTTTTTTGCTTGTTAAATCTTGCTATGTGGCCTAAGACCTTTTTGTCGGAAAATCCGAGTTTTTCTCTGATTTTATTTCTTGTCTGTGGATTGTAGATGAATTTTTCTACTTCGATACCGTTATCTATAACTGTAAAGGGTTTACCCTTGCCAAACATCCAGTATCCCGCATCTAAGGAGCAGGCAAAACGATAATCGGCCTTGGAATTCACGTTTTTGTTTAGGACATCCATAACTTTTCCCTTAAAGCCTGGTATGTTTTGGGTGTTGTGGCTGTGGGCTATGGCAATTCTACCATTTTTCCTTGCTTCATCCATAACAAGGGATACGATTGATTCCTTGTGGCAGTGGATGATTTTGTATTCTGGGTGATTTTTAAGAAGCTCACTCCAGGCCTTCTTGTAGGCGAAGTGGTTGGTGCCCTTGTAGTTTGGGACTCTGTGAATGATTCCTCCGAGCTTTCTTACTTCTTCTTCGTAGGCTCCCTCTTCTTTGTGATGAACTACAAAGTCAAACTGAATCTTACTTCTGTCTATATTTCTATAGATATTCATTACCAAAGTCTCGGCTCCTCCACGATTTAAGGTGCCAAAGACATGGAGTATTCTTTCTGTCATGATTTTCCTTTCAAATTTTCTTTTCTATGCTTGATATAATGGACTTTGTCATAATACTTGTCTGGTCATTATCATTTAGAGGTCCTAGGATAAAAAATGTTACAAATTCATCCCTAGTCTCTATTACGACCTTATCTCCCTTAAGGGAAAATGATGGAAGATAAAGCCTTGCCCCGTTTCTTATGTAGGGGAGTTTGTTTATCTCTCCCTTCTCGCTTGATCCATTTGTTACGATGTTTATTGGATATATTATATCGCCTGAGTTAAGAGAGGAGATTTCTTCAAGCTCTCTCCCATTTTTATCATCTATTTTGATTATAATCTCTGAGATTACTTCTCCATCAACTTTTGATATATAAGCCTTGATCCCTTTTTTATCTTGGTTTAGGAGGAAGTCTTCTGGGATTTTAAATTTTATCTTTCCCATATCTACTTCTTTTGTGGCAAAGACATTTATCTTATCTGTATAGTCGGTAAAGTCTTTAGCAATCTCCATAGGATCATCACTTTCCTTGTACATAGCGATTAAGATATCGCTCATTATGTCTTTAGATTTAAAGCTTAAGCTTTTATCTTCTGTGATTGTAAAGTGGATTATGGATGAAGGTGTTTTTACAAAAAAATGTGTAAGTCTCTCATCACCCTTTTCACTTACAAAGTAGGCTGAGTCGACATTGGTCATCTTATTTCTCAGAGAATGGCTTGTGATTCTCTCCCCACTATCTATGGTCTTTTCAGATAATTGACAAGCTTTTAAGATATCTTTTTGGCCCGAAATCTTATTATTTGTCACTTCTTCAAAGCTTATAAATATATTGTAGGATGGGCTATAAGGGAAATCTACAATGTATTTATCATCACTTTTACTCTTAAAGACCTTGCATCTTTCAGGGATCCTTATGTGCATATTAGCAAAGACCAAGTCTTTGTTGTAGTCGAGATTTGTCAGTTCATTTTTCTCATAGGCTGAATTTGGATCTGTTTTAATATTTGCATAAAAGAAAGGCGCAGTAGATTTTAAGTAGAGGGTCTTATGTTCCTCAAATCCATCCATCATGTCGAAGGGATAGGCCATATTTGTTTCGTTTTCCATAGTATTATCTTTAAAACCGCCATCACAAGCGATTAAAAACATTGATATTGTAAGTATTAGTAGCTTCTTAATCATTTTTATCCTCAAAAACTTGTTTAAAAATCTTATTTATCGGTTAATTATATCATATATAGGTATTTTATGATATAATTTTAATAAGGCAAATAGGGGGTGAAAGATGGCTGACGATATTTTATTGAAAGTCAAAGAGGCCGAAGATAAGGCTGATGAGACTATCGATAATGCAAAAGTTAAAGCTCGTGAGATCATCGACCAATCCAAAATTAAGGCAGATGATGAGTACAAACAAACAATCACGAGAGCGAAAGAAAAGGCAAAAACGATTCTTGAGGATGCAGAAAAAGCTGCAAATAAAGACAAAGAGCCTACTATCGAAGAAGCTAATGCTAATTCGGAAAAACTTAAGAATCAAAGTAAAGATACTATAGATGGTATTGTTAAATCTTTAAGTGAAAGGATTATAGAAAATGGCAATAGTTAAAATGAATAAGTTTAACTTGCTAGCTTTTAAATCCGAAAGGGATGATTTACTAAATATCCTTCAAGCTTTTAACTATGTTCACTTTAACGATTTGGAAGAAGATGAAGAAAGAGACTACCTTTCAGAAGTTAGAAACACATACCAACTTCAAAAAATCGACTCTAGTATAAACAAGGTCGATTATGTAATTAATCTTTTAGAAAATTACATGAAAGATAGGGACATCAAGCCAGATACAAGTTTTACTGAACTTAGCTTAGAAGATGTAAAGAAAAAGGGTGCGAATTTCGACTTTGACCTTATATATGGCAAGATAAAAGACCTTGTAGGCCAAAGAGAAAAGGCCCTTGGAGAAAGAAATGAGCTTACAAACAAAATAGAAGCTCTTAAGCCATGGAAGGATATAGATGTAGACATCCAAGAACTCTACAATTCTAAGAGAGTCTTTGTAGAGACAGGGACAATTTCTGATCAATTCTATGATGCGCTACAAAAAGCCCTAGTAGAAAGAAATCTAGAAAAATCTCTAGTATACAAAATCTCTGAACTTGATAAGACAAACTATATAGTTGCCCTATCAAGTATAGAAGAAAAAGAAGATCTAGTAGAACTTCTAAGAGAGTTCGGCTATAGCAGAGTTAAAATTAATTCAACTAGCAAGATAGGAGAAGAAATCTATGACCTATCTGGCAAACTCGAAGATAAAGAAAAATTAATTAAAAATCTCGAAAATGAAATTCTAGATTTCAAAAAATACTTAAAGGACCTATATATTTACAAGGCCTATGTCCTAAACCTAAGAAGAAAGGAAGAATCAAGTGAATTTTTCCTAGAGACAGGGCTTATGAATGTTATTGAGGGCTATGTTCCGGTAGATGCTACTGAGAGATTTAAGAAAGATATTAAAAATGCTTTAGGCGATGCCTACATACTTGATATCGAAGAGGCTAATAAGGAAGATAGCTTGGTTCCAATAATACTTAAAAATAACAAATTGGTCGATCCATATGAGGAGGTCGTAAAGACCTACTCACTTCCAAAATACAACGAAGTAGATCCAAGTGGACTTGTAGCAATATTTTATACAATATTTACAGGTTTTATGATAGGAGACTTAGGCTATGGGGCCCTTGCAACAATAGCAATATTACTTGCCCTTAAGCTAAAGAAGTTCCCACCATCTACCGAGAAGAATTTGAGATTATTCTTAAGGATATCTCTTTCTGCATGTGTATTTGGAGCTATATTTGGATCAGTATTTGGTGGAATAATAGATGTACCATTTGGTTTAATAGATCCAGCAACAGACATCAACGAGCTTATAGTGATGAGCTTGGTAATAGGAGCTGTATCACTTTTCGTAGCTTTAGCTGTAAAAGCTTATATGTATATAAGAGACGGAAAGCCAATGGATGCCATGTATGATGTAGGATTTATGTATATGGCTGTAGGCGGAGCGGTAGCTTTAGCCTTAACTAAAAACCCTATTGCAAAATGGGTTATGATTATTGGTATTTTAGGAATATTCCTCTTTTCTGGTAGAGAAGCTAAATCTATCGGAGGAAGGATTGGATCAGGTTTCTATGAAGTCTATGGACTTACAAGCTGGATAGGAGATTTTGTATCCTTCCTAAGACTTATGGCCCTAGTCCTATCAGGAAGCTTCGTGGCTTATTCTGTAAACTTAATAGTGGAATTGGTCGCAGGCAATGGTTCAATTGGAGGAATCATAGCTGGAATTATAATATTTGTTGTATTCCAACTATTTAACATGTTCCTATCTTATCTATCAGCTTATGTACACGGTCTAAGACTTATATATGTAGAGATGTTTAATAAATTTTATGAAGGTGGCGGAGTTAAGTTCCGTGAGATGATTGAAGATACAAAATTTGTCAAAATATTAAGAGGAGGAGACAATGAGT
The DNA here is from genome assembly GCA_902465755.1 of uncultured Anaerococcus sp. Lineage (GTDB taxonomy): Bacteria > Bacillota > Clostridia > Tissierellales > Peptoniphilaceae > Anaerococcus. The sequence continues at coordinate 6,148 of CABQOK010000010.1, read as the reverse complement.
AATTTTTTAGTTGAAAATGGTGGTTTAATATTTGCAGTTCTAGCAGCAGCAATCGCTACATTCCTATCAGGAATGGGTTCTGCAAAAGGTACAGGTATGACAGGTGAAGCGACAGCAGCACTTACAGTAGAAGAGCCAGAAAAGTTTGGTAAGGCGCTTATCTTACAACTTCTACCAGGTACTCAAGGTCTTTACGGATTCGTAATTGGTTTCTTTATCTTCCAACAAATTACGGGTGGAGATATCGATACAGCAAGAGGTCTTTACCTATTAATGGCAGCACTTCCTGTAGGAATAGTAGGATATCACTCAGCAATAGCTCAAGGTAGAGTAGCTGTAGCAGGTGTAAACATCTTAGCTAAAAAAGAAGATGAGTTCATCAAGGGTGTAATCTATTCTGTAATGGTTGAGCTATATGCTATCCTTGGATTCGTTATATCACTACTACTTGTACTAAACGCTTAATATTAGGATAAGATTATGGATAATCTTGAATTAATATTACAAAGCATAAGAGAAAAAGCAGAAAAAGAAGAAAATCAAATACTAGAAAAAAGTCAGAAAGAAGCTAAGACTATCCTAGAAGATATGGAAACTAAGGCTAAAAAAGAAGCTGATAAAATCTTAGCTGATGCTAAAAAGGAAGCTGATCTTACCCTCTCAAATGAGAAAGTTTCTGCCAAAAGAGAAGCAAGAGATATCATTATCTCCGGTAAAAACTCAGCCATAGAAAGTGTTTTAGATAAGCTACTAGCAAATCTAAAATCTATGGATGAAGCTTCTTATAAGAATTACGTCCTAAATACTTTGAAAAACTCAAAGATAGAAAAAGGCGAGATCCTACTAGAAGATAGGTTTAAGGATTCTTTTAGCCTTGCTGATTTAGGAAATCTTAAAATCTCAGACGAGACAGTTGACGAAGGCTTTATCGTTAGAGATGGCAAGATAGAATATGACAATAGATTTTCTTCATTGATCAAATACAAAAGCGACGATATTAAAAAACAAATATCAGATATTCTATTTAAGTGAGGTGATTAGATGAATAAAGATGACTATATAAGCGCATCTATTTCAACGAGAATGTATGAAAAAAACCTCCTTACAAGGACTGACCTTGAAAGACTCAACGATTATGACTCCCTAAGAGATGTTTTAAATCAACTAAATGAAACAATCTATAGGGGACCTATCAACGATCTTGACAGGCCAGAAGAATATGAGAAAATTCTAAAAGATGAATTAAAAAGAGTCTACAAAGTAATTGAGGATATAGCTCCTGACAAGGAGATAATAGATTATATGAAGGAGAAATATATCTTCCACAATCTTAAAGTTTTGGTAAAGGAAATAATCCAAGAGAAGGATTACTCTTCTCTTTACCTAGAGATGGGAGATGTTGACCTAGCATATATCAAGAAAAACCTCATCAAAGAAGATAGGAAGAGCGACTTTTTTGATAAAGTGGCAAGTCTTTCATCTGAGGAAGATAGCCTAGGGAAAGACACTAGAGACTTGTACCTAGACTATGCACAAAAAGCCCTATCTTACTACAATGATACGAAAAATCCTCAAGATATAGATATAAGCCTAGATAAGTCATATTATGAGAAACTCTTACTAGATGCAAAAGCTCTAGAGTTAGATACTCTGATAGACTTTACTAGAGAAACAATTGATTTGATAAATCTTAAGAGCCTTCTTAGAGTTAAAAGTCAAGGTGAAGATATGGAAACTCTTGAAAAGATTCTTATAGAAGGCGGCTTTATTGAGCCTATCAAGTTTAAGGAATATTTCTCTTACGAGATTAACCAACTTATAGGAAGTCTTTCTAATGCCAAAATCGGTAATTATGTCAAAGACAGCCTAAATGATGATCTTAATCTCGATGATAATATCCTAGCTCTAGAAAAGGCCATAGATTCTCATATGACTGATTATACGAGAGATTCTAAGATGATAACTTTTGGTCCAGAAGTCCTAATGAATTATGTAATATCTAAGGAAACTGAGATCAAAAACTTGAGGATTCTTCTCGTATCCAAACTCAATAAGTTGGATAAAGAATTTACTTTAGAAAAGTTGAGGAAATCTTATGTATAAGGTAGCAGTAATAGGAGATAAGGACTCAATCCTTGCATTCAAGGCATTGGGTGTTGAAGTATATACAGCAATAGATGGAACTGATGCCAAAAAGACAATCAAAGATTTGGCTAAGAAAGAATTCGGAGTGATATTTATCACAGAAGATTTAGCCAAAGAGATTCCATCTACAATTGACAAATATAGAGAAGAAATGACTCCGGCCATTATCCTAATTCCATCAAACAAGGGATCAATGGGTATAGGACTTGCTGATATCAACAAGTCTGTTGAGAAGGCTGTCGGAGCAAACATTCTAGATTAAAGGAGCTTAATTTGAATAAAGGTAAAATTACAAAGGTATCTGGACCATTGATAGAAGCTAGCGGCTTATCTGACGCTAATATCTATGATGTGGTTGAGGTATCAAAAGATAAGCTCATCGGCGAAATAATTGAGATGAGAGGTGATGTTGCCAGTATCCAAGTCTACGAGGAAACAACAGGAATAGGCCCTGGAGATGAAGTTGTCTCTACTGGTCACCCTCTTTCAGTAGAACTTGGACCAGGAATGCTTGAGAAGATGTACGATGGGATCCAAAGACCTCTTGAGAAACTTCAAGATTTGGCAGGAGAATTCCTAAAAAGAGGTGTAACAAGCACAGCCCTTGATAGGGAAAAGACTTGGGAATTTAACCCAACAGCAAGTGTTTCTGACAAGGTTCAAGCTGGGGATATCCTAGGCGAAGTTGAAGAGACTAGTGTTATCACCCACAAGATCATGGTTCCAATAGGCATAGCTGGAACAATCAAGGACATCAAAGCTGGCGAGTTTACAGTCGATGAAACAATAGCAATAATTGAAACAGAAGATGGCGATAAAGAAGTAAGTATGCTTCAAAAATGGCCAGTAAGACAGGCTCGTCCTTCAAAAAGGAAAATCGATCCAGATGAGCCACTTATTACAGGTCAAAGAGTTATAGATACCTTCTTCCCAGTTGCTAAGGGAGGTACAGCAGCAATTCCTGGACCATTCGGTTCTGGTAAGACTGTAGTCCAACACCAGATAGCAAAGTTTGCCGACGCTGACATAGTAATCTATGTAGGTTGTGGTGAACGTGGAAACGAGATGACTGACGTACTTAACGAATTCCCTGAACTAGTAGATCCAAAAACAGGCGAATCAATCATGAAACGTACAGTTCTTATAGCAAACACTTCAAACATGCCAGTAGCAGCCCGTGAGGCAAGTATCTACACAGGAGTTACCCTTGCAGAATACTTTAGAGATATGGGTTATAACGTAGCTATGATGGCAGATTCTACATCTAGATGGGCAGAAGCCCTCCGTGAGATGAGTGGTCGTCTTGAAGAGATGCCAGGAGATGAGGGATTCCCTGCTTATCTTGCAAGTAGAATTGCAGACTTTTACGAAAGAGCAGGAAAGGTTGAAGTTCTTGGATCAAGAAATGATATAGGTTCCCTATCAGTAATAGGAGCAGTAAGCCCTCCAGGAGGAGACTTATCAGAGCCTGTTACCCAAGCGACGCTTCGTATAGTTAAGGTCTTCTGGGGACTAGATTACGACCTATCTTACCAAAGACACTTCCCAGCTATAAACTGGCTATCATCTTATTCTTTATATCAAGACAAGATGGATAAGTATATAGACGGCGAAGTCGACGAAGAATTCTCCAAGAACAGGAAGAGATCTATGAGTCTACTCCAACAAGAATCAGGACTTCAAGAAGTAGTAAGGCTAGTAGGACGTGACGCACTATCTGATGACGATAAACTAAAACTTGACGTAACCAAGTCAATCAGAGAGGACTATCTCCAACAAAACGCCTTCCACGACGTAGATACTTATTGTTCACTAAGAAAACAAGATAAGATGCTTGCTACTATTCTTTACAATTACGATAAGTCTCTAGAAGCCTTATCTAATGGCGTAGAGCTAGAAGAAATTGAGAAACTTCCAGTTCGTGAGAAGATAACAAGACTAAAACTAATCTCAGAAGATGACTTAGGAAATATTGAAGAGATTAGAAGTGAAATTGATAAGCAAATTGAAGAGCTTATAAGGGAGGCATAATGTTAAAAGAATATAAAACAGTTTCTGAAGTAGTTGGCCCTCTTATGCTCGTTCAAGGAGTAGAGGGCGTAAGCTTTGATGAGCTTGTAGATATAGAAATGCAAACAGGCGAACGTCGTCGTGGTCGTGTAATAGAAATTGCGGAAGATCGCGCCATGGTCCAACTTTTCGAAGGATCTACAGGTATCAACCTTAAATCAACTTCAGTAAGATTTCTAGGAAGACCTCTGGAGCTTGGCGTATCAGAAGATATGATAGGCCGTGCCTTCAATGGTTTAGGAGAGCCAATAGACGACGGCCCTGCTATAATTCCTGAAGAAAAACGTGACGTAAATGGTACAGCAATAAACCCTGTATCAAGAGACTATCCATCAGAGTTTATCCAAACAGGAATCTCAACTATAGATGGACTAAATACCCTAGTTCGTGGACAAAAACTTCCAATATTTTCTGGAAACGGACTTCCACACAACCAAGTAGCAGCCCAAATCGCAAGACAAGCGAAAGTTTTGTCAGATGATGAAGGCTTTGCGGTTGTATTTGCAGCTATAGGTATAACATTCGAAGAAGCGCAGTTTTTCATGAATGACTTTAGGAAAACTGGAGCCTTAGATAGGTCCGTCCTATTTATGAACCTTGCAGATGACCCAGCTATAGAGCGTCTATCAACACCAAAGATGGCTCTTACAGCAGCAGAATATCTTGCCTTTGAAAAAGATATGCAAGTTCTTGTAATTATGACAGATATGACTAACTACGCAGAAGCCCTTCGTGAGGTTTCAGCTGCTCGTAAGGAAGTACCAGGACGTCGTGGATATCCAGGTTATCTATATACAGACCTTTCAACCCTCTATGAAAGAGCTGGAAAGCTTCGTGGAAAGCCAGGAACAATTACACAAATTCCAATTCTTTCCATGCCAGAAGATGATATTACTCACCCAATTCCAGACTTAACAGGATATATCACAGAAGGACAAATAATCCTTGATAGAGGTCTCTATAATCAAGGTGTTGAGCCACCTGTATCAATTCTACCATCCCTATCAAGACTTAAGGATAAGGGTATAGGAAAGGGCAAAACTAGGGAAGACCATGCTGATACAATGAACCAAATCTATGCAGCCTACGCATCAGGAGTTGACGCAAGAGAGCTTCAAAAGATTTTGGGTGATTCAGCCCTATCAGATGCAGACCTTGCCTTTGCTAAGTTTGCCAAAGAATTCGAAGAAAGATACATCAACCAAGGTTACTACACTAACAGAACCATAGAAGATACCCTAAACCTAGGTTGGGAGCTTCTAAAAATTATACCAAAATCAGAGCTTAAGAGAATTGACGATAAGTTAATTGAAAAATATTTAGATTAGGAGTTAAGTATGGCAAGATTAAAAGTAACGCCAACGAGGATGAATCTAAATACCTTAAAAGAGCGACTTGCTACGAGTAAGCGTGGCTATAAGCTACTAAAGGATAAGCAAGATGAGCTTATGAGACAGTTCTTGGAGCTTATTAGGAAAAATAAAAAACTAAGAGAAGAAGTAGAGAAGGAATTAGAGGATTCCTTTTCAGACTTCCTTATAGCAAGTGCTTTTATGAGCCCGGAATTTATGGAGGAAGCGGTGAGCTTTCCTACTCAAAAACTTGGCGTTGATATAAGTATCAAAAATGTCATGAGTGTAAGAATTCCTAAGATGGAATTTAAGGTCGAAGAAAATGAGAACGCCAGCATGTTCCCATACGGCTATGCAGAAACATCCGCCGGCCTTGATAAGGCCCTAAAGGGACTTAATGAAGTTATGAACAGACTCCTTGAGCTTGCGGAGCTTGAAAAGACAACTCAGCTTATGGCAGATGAGATCGAAAGCACAAGAAGAAGGGTAAATGCCCTAGAATACAGGACTATCCCAGATCTTGAAGAGACAATCAAATATATAAGAAGCAAGCTAGAAGAAAACGAAAGAGCTACTATATC
>CABQOK010000009.1 GCA_902465755.1 uncultured Anaerococcus sp. | reverse complement strand
TACAAGATTAAGTATCCTTCAGTTAATAGGGTTGCTTAAAAAAAAAGAGAGAGACATAAATGTTTAATCATTTTTAAGTGAATTATTTGTTTTCTTCTGTTATATTCTTCTCTTAATTTTAAGATGATTGAGCTAAGTTCCGGGATTAGGCCAAAGCCACCGTAGATTAAAACTTGGATTATTCTTCCAGTACCTGGACTTACTTTAGCAATAAATTCGGGATATCCTACAAAATCAATCCCTAGATATAGGGAAACTATAGCTTCTATTATTCCTCCGATTCCAACGCCTACGAGAAACTGTATTAGTAAATTTTTAATATTTTTCATATTCTCCCCCTAAAGACCTAAGGCCTTCTTAAATTCTTTAAGTTTTCTCCTAGAAACATAGCTAACATCTCCATTAGCAAGTTCAACCGCAATAGTTCCTGTAAAAGAGAGGTCAAGTCTTTTTACATAGTCAAGGTTTACGATTTCGGATCTAGATATCCTGATGAAATTTCTTCTGTCCGCCTTTGATTCAAATTCATAGATAGTAAGCCTTGTAGTGTAGGTATTATCTTTCGTTTTAATATATACACTTTTATCCTGGGCATATATTCTTATTATTTCATCAAAGGATAGGATGAAGACTTCCTTAGACTGAAAAGCCACTATCTTATCAAGCAAAGTTTCAGTTAGGGCATCCCTTATATTTTCGACTTCTTTAGAATACTTATTGGAATAAATCTTGACATTGGTTTCTTCTATCGATTCATCTATAATTATTTCAACCTTCATTCCTACCTCCTAAGACTATTATAGATTATCTGCTTTAAGGATTCACTTGTTTTCTGATAAAAGGTTGCTTTCCTAAGATAAGTGGACAAAAAAAGCCTATCGATACAATCGACAGGCAAAATATATTATATTTTTTCTAGAAGGCCCAGTTGCCATTTTCAAATATTTTAAATTCCTTTTCGTCCTTATAGCCGTAAATTTCTAAATCATCTGTTCCTACCATAAAGTCTTCGTGGATTAGTGAATCGTTTAGGCCGATTTCTTTTACCTTGCTATCATCAAGATCGCTTCCTCCTTCGACTGTTGTTGGATATGCCTTGCCTAGGGCGAAGTGGCAGGAGGCGTTTTCGTCAAAGAGGGTGTTGTAGAAGAGGATGTTGGAATTTGATATTGGGGAATCGTAAGGGACTAGGGCGATTTCTCCTAGATACTTGCTTCCTTCATCACTATCTAACATCTTCCTTAGGGTATCCTCTCCTTCTTTGGCAGAAAAAGATACTACCTTTCCATCTTTAAATTCAAATTCGAAATCGTTAATTACAACTCCGTTATAGACTAGGGGCTTGCTAGCTACAAGTTTACCATCTACTCCATCGTATTGAGGTGAGGTAAAGACTTCTTCTGTTGGCATATTTGGAATAAATCTATCGTTTTTCTCATTTTTTGACCCTGCAGACATCCAAATATGATTTTTAGGGAGTTTGACCCAAAGGTCTGTTCCATTACTTGATTTGTAGTGGACCTTGTCGAATTGATGGTCATTTAAGAATTTGGCCTTCTCATCTAGGGTGTTGATGTGATTTGTCCAGTTATCCTTTGTTTCATCCCAGGATTCTGAGACTCTTGATACATCTAGGATTGTTTCCCATAATTTGTCGTAGGCTTTTTCGGGAGATAAGTCTGGGAAGACTTTCTTGGCCCATTTTTTGGTTGGGACAGAGATCACCAGCCATGATAGGATATCATTCATGGTGTATTTGACATATTCCTTGGTCTTCTTGCTGTTTTCTCTGATAGCTTCAGAAATTTTCTCGCTATCAAGCCCCTTTAGTAGGTCTGGGTCTTCTGCGTAGATTGAAATCCTGTTTGATTTCTTTTGAGCGATTTGATAATCTAGCTTTTCTATCTTCCAGTCAGGAACTTCGTTTAGAGTCTCCTGGTCTTGGTATTCGTAAGTTAGTCTTGTGATTGTGTCATCTTTCCAGTCGATTGCCACATTTCTTGCCCCCTTTTCGTAGGCTGCCTTTGTTATAAGGCGGCAAAGCTCAGGGCTTTCGACAGGAGATGTGATTAGGACGTCTTCTCCTTCTTTGACGTTTACGCCGAATTCTACGGCAAGTTTAGCGAAGTTTTCTATTCTCTTATTCATTGCTCCTCCTTTTTCTCCTATTATACTTCTATTGTAATAAAATAATATTGTAGATGATAGATACTATCATTTTGGGTAGAATAATTGTAATGAAGTAAAAAGGAGATATAGATGAAAAAAAGAAGTGAAGTTGATGTAAAAGAAACTTGGAAGATCGAGGATATGTATGCCGATGATGATGCCTTCTACGAAGAAATAGGAAAGCTAAAGGCTAAGGCAAGCGAATTTTCTAAGGAATTTAAGGATATAGAAACAGTAGAGGAAGTATCAAAATCCTTAAGAGAGTATTCAGAGATTATAGCTATAGTAGATAAACTAGGGACCTTTGCGGGAATTTCTATGGAAGTCGATACTACAGATGATCATATGGCCAAAAGATATGCAAGACTTGGCAACGAGCTTTCTAAGGTATTTTCTGACCTATCTTTCTACGAGCCAGCTCTTTCAAGACTTGATAAGAATATCCTAAGCCAAGTAGTTGAAAAGAATAAGGATTTTGCCTACTTTATAGAAAGAATAGAAGACAAACAAGCCCACATGCTATCAGATGAGACAGAAGCTGTTCTTGCAAGTCTCGAGCCAACCTTCGATGCCCCATATACTAATTATAACGACATGCGTTATGGGGATATGGACTTTGAAAACTTCGAATATGAAGGAGAAGAGATCGTCCTTAACCACAATACTTTCGAGGAGTTCCTAGAGACTGACCCAAGGACAGATCTAAGACGTGAATCCTTCAAGAGATACCACGATGTTTTAAGAAAATACCAAAACGCAGATGCTTCAGTTTACAATACTCAGGTAACAAATGAGAAAAGACTATCTGACATTCGTGGCTATGAATCAGTTTTCCATTATCTCTTGGACCGCCAAGACGTCGATTTCGATATTTACGAAAATCAACTAGACACAATTATGGAAAAACTTGCTCCTCATATGAGAAAGTACGCAGAAATAATAAAGAAACACTACGGTCTAGATGAGATGACCTACGCAGACCTAAAGCTTGCAATAGACCCTGACTATGAGCTTGAAGTCGACATAGATAAGGCCCGTGAATACATCCTAGACGGACTTTCACCACTAGGAGAGGAATATGTGTCATATCTTGATAAGGCCTTTTCTGATAGGTGGATTGACTATGCCCAAAATACAGGCAAGAGAACTGGAGCCTTCTGTGCAAGTCCTTACAAGTCCCATCCATTTATAATGACAACCTACAACAATTCTATGAGCCAGGTTATGACCCTAGCCCACGAATTAGGCCATGCCTGCCAGGGGATTTACTCAAACGATAATCAAGAGGCTCTGCTTTCTGGTATGAGTATGTATTTTGTAGAATCCCCATCAACAGCTAATGAGATAACTATGGAAAGATACCTCCTAAACAAGGCAAAAGACGATAGGGAGAAATTGTGGGTACTTTCTACAATGATTGGAAAGACCTATTATCATAACTTCGTAACTCACTTCCTCGAAGCAAGTTTCCAAAGAGATGTTTACCGTGCAGTAGAAAAAGGAGAGAGCCTTTCATCTTCTGACTTTAATAGAATCTTTAAGGAAAATCTAGAGAAATTCTGGGGAGATTCTGTAAAACTTGATGAGGGAAGTGAGCTAACTTGGATGAGACAACCTCACTATTATATGGGACTTTATCCTTATACCTACTCAGCAGGTCTTACTATAGGGACAATAATTTCAGATAAGATTGTAAATGGTACAGACGAAGATAGGAAAAGATGGGTAGATGTTTTGAAGATGGGTGGATCAAAAGGACCGATCGACATTGCCAAGGAAGCTGGAGTAGATATGACTACTACAAGGCCTCTTGAGGAAGCCATAGAATTTATAGGATCTATAATTGATCAAATCGATGAGCTTCTAGCAAAGCTTGATATGTATAAATAGAAATTCAAATATGAAATACAAAGACTATGTATATGGCTTTATGGCAGGAGTTATAGTTGGCCTTGGAGGAGTAGTAAAATTAAGTATTCCTTCAAAGGCCCTAGGTTCTTTCCTCTTTGCTGGAGCGCTTTTTATTATCTTAAGTCTAGAGTATTATCTCTTTACTGGTATGGTAGGATATTATTTTTATAATGAGAGAAAGCCCTACAGATTTAAGCTCGCAAAGGTACTTTTGGGAAATCTCTTGGGGACTTTCACAGTTGCTAAAATGATAAGTCTAACAAGGTATGGCGAGAATTTAATTCATCTTGCAGAAAGGTCTGTTGCAATAAAAACATCAGATAATTTATTAAGCCTGTTTATCCTAGCGATTTTTTGTAATATGTTTGTAACAAACGCAACTCATCAATTTAAGTACAATTCCTACCAAGTAGGCAAGTATTTGGCTATATTTATATCTATTATGACCTTTGTTCTATCAGGATTTGAGCATTCAATAGCAGATAGCTTTTACTTTTTCTTGGTAGGAAAGATAAACCCTAGACTTATAACTGTGTTTTTGGTAGTGCTTATGGGAAATATTGTTGGAGGACTAATAATACCTACAGTTGCTCTTTTCTACGATGAGAACTTTAGGCTTAAGGGATAAGTTCAATTTGGAGAAATTTTTAGAAAAATCAAGTGATTTTGCTTGACATTCTTGCTTTATATAGTATATCTTGATATAATAAAATATATTAGTTCGGGGCTGTTGCAAAACTATGAATAATCATCGTACCATCGTTAGAAGGTTCTCTTAGGAAATTTTCAGTGGTGCCTGCCGGCTGAAGGAGGCAAAATTGACGTGGAGGTTCTTCTAACGATAATGGTACGATTTATTCATTCTGCAACAGCCTCTCTTATCTATTTTATTATTTTTACTTAAAAATTTTTAAGATTTATTATATAATAGTAAAAGAATATATATTTTGTAATTAATTAAAATGAAGGAGAATTAAATGGAAAACGTACGTGTAAGATTTGCACCATCACCAACAGGATATTTGCATATAGGAGGTCTTAGAACTGCTTTGTTCAACTACCTATACGCAAGACATACTGGTGGGGATATGCTTTTAAGAATTGAAGATACAGATAGGACTAGATTTGTAGAAGGAGCTTTGGAAAACCTCCTAAAGGCTCTTAAGTGGTCTGGCATTGAAATCGACGAAGGAGTAATGCTAGATGAAAATGGCAAAGTTACCCAAAAGGGTGACTGCGGTCCATATATCCAATCTGAAAGAGTTGAAGAAGGAATCTATGATAAATACATCGACCAACTCATAGAAGAAGGCAAGGCCTATTATTGCTTCTGTTCACAAGAAAGAATCGACAAGGTACGTGACCAACAAAGAGCTGACGGACTTACACCAAAATATGACGGACTCTGTAGGTCAATTCCTCTAGAAGAAGCCAAAAAGAGAGTTGCAGCAGGGGAACCTCACACAGTTAGACTAAAACTTCCAGTAAACAGAGACATTACTTTTAACGATAAGATAAAGGGAAAAATCACCTTCAACACAGACGATCAAGACGACCAAGTCCTTATCAAAAGAGATGGCTTCCCAACCTATCATTTCGCAGTAGTAGTAGATGATCACTTGATGGGAATTACCCACGTAGTTCGTGGAGATGAGTGGGTTTCTTCAACTCCAAAACACGTTTACCTTTACGAAGCCTTTGGCTGGAAGGCACCAGAATACATTCACCTACCAACCGTTCTTAACAAGGACCACAAGAAATATTCAAAGAGAAATGGAGACGGAATGGTGGAAGATTTCATCGAAGAAGGCTACATGCCAGAAGGACTTATCAACTTCCTTGCCCTACTCGGCTGGTCACCAGATAGCGAAGAAGAAATATTTACTATGAAACAATTGGCTGAACAATTCGACTTCGACAGAGTAAACAAGACTGGAGCAGTTTTTGATAAGAGAAAACTCGACTGGGTTAATGGCCACTATGTAAGAGACCTATCAGTAGATGAGCTTACAGAAAAGATCAAACCATACATGGTAAAATCTGGCCTAATAGACGAATCTTACCCAGAAGATAAATTAAAACTCTTAGCAGCAACTTGGCAATCAGCAATCGATAAGTTCTCAGATGCACCAGACCTATCAAAGAACTATTTTCTAGCTGATAAGGATATGACTTGGGATGAGGAAGCAGTTGAAGCAATTAAGACAGATGATGCAAAAAAACTAATCGACTCCTTCCTAAATCACCTTGAAGAAATAGATGAAATCGACGAAGAGTTCGCATCAACTATAATGAAGAAAATCCAAAAAGAAACAGGAATTAAGGGAAAGAACCTATGGTTCCCAGTAAGAGCTGCCATAACAGGATCAGTTCATGGACCAGAACTTTCTAATGCCTTCGTAATCATGGGCAAGGAAAAAATCAAAGAAAGATTAAATTACGTAAAGGAAAACTTTTAATGAAAATTCATAACACGCTTACAAGACAAAAAGAAGAATTTATCCCGATAGAAGAAAACAAAATAAGGATGTATGTCTGTGGGCCAACTGTTTATGATTATATGCACATTGGAAATGCTAGGCCACTAGTTGTATTTGATACCTTCAGACGCTACATGCAGTTTAAGGGCTACGATGTAAAATACGTGGTAAACTTCACAGATGTAGACGATAAAATAATCAACAAATCTATCGACGAAGGAATCACCACCAAGGAAGTTACAGACAAATATATAGCAGCCTACATGGAAGATGCCAAAGACTTAAATATAGATGAAGAAGATACCATCCATCCTAGGGCAACCGAGGTTATGGATGATATCATTAGCTTCGTCAAAGGCCTAGTCGATAAGGGTATGGCCTACGAATCAGAAGGGGATGTCTACTTCGACGTATCAAAGGCAGACGATTATGGTAAGCTTTCAGGAAAAAACATAGAAGATCTAATCCACGGAGCAAGTAATAGACTAGATACTGCTGATGGATCTAAGAAAAAATCCCCAGTAGATTTTGCCTTGTGGAAGAAGACAAAAAAGGAAGGCGAAGTAAGCTGGAAATCTCCATGGGGAGAGGGTAGACCTGGCTGGCATATAGAATGCTCTACCATGAGTAAGAAAATCCTAGGAGAGACTATAGATATCCATGCTGGTGGGGAAGACTTGGAATTTCCTCATCACGAAAACGAAATCGCCCAATCAGAAGGCCTTAATGAAAAGACCTTTGCCAATTACTGGATGCACAATGGGATGATCCAAGTTGACGGAACAAAAATGAGCAAGTCTTTGGGAAACTTCTTTACCCTTCATGATATAAAGAAAGAATATGACCTATCTATTATTAGATTTTGGCTACTTACAACAAATTACAGACAACCTATCAACTTCACAAGAGAAATAATCGAGCAAGCCAAGGCCTCCCTTCAAAGACTAACCAATGCTTACTTTAGACTAGAAGAACTACTAGATAAGGCTGAGGGTAAGGATTTATCAGAAGAAGAAAAAAGTCTCGAAAACGACCTTAAGGACTTTAAAGATAAGTTTATCGAAGTGATGGATGATGATCTAAACACAGCTGATGCTATTACAGTTTTATTTGACATAGCAAAATTTGTAAACACAAAGCTCGATTCATCATCAAGTAAAGATCTTGTAGATAAAACTTATAAGCTCTACAAGGAGCTTTTCGAAAGCTTGGGTCTTCTTGCCAAGAAGAAAGAAGCAGATGTAGATGTAGCTAAAATCGAAGAGCTAATAGCAAAAAGAACTGAAGCCAAAAAGTCCAAGGACTTTGCCACAGCAGATAAAATAAGAGATGAGCTTACTTCTATGGGCATTACTATTAAAGATACCAGAGAAGGTGTCAAGTGGGAGATTAGCTAATGGATAAGATATACGGAAGAAAGCCTGTTCTAGATACCCTAGATACAGACATCAAAGTCTACAAGGCCTATATCCTAAAGCAAAATTCCAAGCTAGTAGATAAGATTATAGATAAACTAAATCAAAAAAATATAGAAATATCCTTCGTAGATAAGAGATTTTTTGATAAGATAGATATGAACCACCAGGGCGTTATGCTTGAGGTCGAATCTTTTAAGTATGCTAGCCTAGAAGATCTATCGGATTCTTCAAGGCTTATAATACTAGATAAAATCGAAGACCCCCACAACCTAGGTGCTATTATCAGGAGTGCGGAAAGCTTTGGCTTCGATGGAGTTATAATTCCAGAGAGAAGATCAGCTTCTGTAACTTCTACAGTCTATAAGACTAGCGCTGGAGCTATTAACAATATCAAGGTGGTAAGGGTTACTAACCTAACAAGGACCATAAAAGACCTTAAGGATAAGGGATTTTGGATTTATGGTCTTGCTGGGGAAGCGGACTCTGACATAAGTCAAACAGACCTTACAGGTAAGGTAGGCCTTGTTGTAGGCAATGAGGGTGAAGGAATCTCTAGACTTGTGAGGGAGAATTGTGATATGCTTATAAATATACCAATGCTTGGGAGAGTTAATAGCTTAAATGCCTCTGTAGCGGCGGCGATTTCTATGTATGAGCTATTAAGACAAAATGGCTTTAACTAAGAAAAACATAACCTTCATTGATGGCTACAATGTCATAAACAAATGGGGTGAACTTAAAGAAATCAGTAGGATTGACCTGGCGGATGCAAGAGATAAACTCATAGAAGAGATGGCAGAGTATAAGTCCCTATCTGGAGAGGAGCTTGTAATAGTCTTTGATGCCTACAATCTCGACAGGATAAAAGAAACTATCATAGAAAAATATGGGATGAAGATTGTATTTACCAAAAGGTTTCAGACTGCTGATACCTACATAGAAAGAGAGCTCGCAAAGGCTAATAGGCATCATAATATCAAGGTAGTAACTGACGATGGCGCTATCCAAACCCAGGTTACAAGCAAGGGAGCAAGCAGGGTTACGGCCCTTGAGTTAAGACAAGACCTTGTAACTATGAGAGGAAAGATTAAAAGAAAAAGGAAAGAAGACTTCAACCAAAACTTCAAAACTTTCCCGATATCAGATAAGCTTTCTGATGTGATTGATAAAATAAAGGAAGATTTGGAAAATAAAAGTTAGGTAAATAAATTCAAATGGGTGATAAAATGGATAAAATAAATTTAAAAGACAAAAAAACCCTAGAGAAATTACAAGAGTATCTCAACTCAGAGGACTTGACCGAAGAGGAGATTATCTCAATTCTTGAAGGTTTAACAGAAGAAGAAAAAGATGAGATAATGGATATTATATCAGATGAAGTGGATGACGACGAAGACGATGATGACTTTGAAGAAAGAAATAAAAATGTATCAAAAACTTCAATTATGCCTATAAGTCGTCGTGATATGATAGAGTTATCTGATCTTACGAATGAGCAAATAGTGGAGCAATTCCAAATAGGAAATCAGAATGCCCTAGCAGCTCTTGTGGAAAAAAACCAGGGACTTGTTAGAAGTAGGGCCTCATATTTCTTTAGATCTCACGGAAACGACTTAGATCTAGAGGACTTGGTTCAATCAGGTATGCTCGGTATGATTCGTGCGGCAGAAAAGTTTGACCTATCCCTAGGTTATAAGTTTACAACCTATGCCTACAAGTGGATTGATAAGGCTATAAGAAAGGCTATCAACAAAGAAGGCCACACTATAAGAATACCTGCTGGTAAATACCTAAAGCTTAACAAGCTTAAGCAAATTCTTAAGGCAAATCCAGAAGCAAGTGATGAGGAACTTTATAGGATTTTGGAAAAGGAAGGAATCGATAAAAAACAAGCAGACGACCTTTTCCTAATCAACAGAAACCAAGTAAACTCCACATCCCTTAACATCAACCTAGACAGTGAGGATTCGACAGGTGATGAGCTTATGGATATGGTAGGAGATGAGTCAACTCCAGTCGATATGCTAATTTTAGAAAAAGACATGGAAAACTTCCTCCTAAAGGCCCTAGACCAACTAACAGATAGGGAAAAACAAATCATAATCTTTAGATATGGACTAGATAACGAAAAGCCTAAGACCCTTGAAGAAATAGGTAAAATATACGACTTATCTAGAGAGAGAATAAGACAAATCGAAAATCAAGCCTTGGGTAAACTGAAAGAATTTTCTGAAAGAGAAGAATAAAATCGAGTGGCAGAGAGTAAACTTTCGGCCACTTTTTTAGAATTTTATAAATACTAAATTTTCTTTTAAATAATCATGTAAAAAAAACCCATCATTAGTTTAAATCTAGACGATTTAGCTTACCTGATAAAAAACGTTTGCATTTTTAATGATTATCTAGTAACATATAAGTAGATTATTAAAGAAAAGGAGGTACCTATGTACGAACAAAAAGTAACACTTTCTAATGAAATAGGTTTACATGCTAGACCAGCATCTATTTTTATCAGACAAGCCGTTAAGTTCCCATGTGACATCACAGTAGAGAAAGCTGGTAGAAGTTACAATGCAAAGTCTATCATGTCAGTTCTTAGCATGAGTGCTTCTAAAGGCGATGAGATAGTTATTAGAGCAGACGGTGAATCAGAAAATGAAGCTGTAAGTGCACTCATTGACTTAGTTGAGAATAAGCTTGCAGATTATTAATAATACTTTTACACAAAACGAACTATTAGTTTAGCTCGTTTTTTTGTGTTTAATTTTAGATACTACAAGAATTACTTTCAATTATAGAATTAGAAAATATATCTAAGCCTACAAAGATTCATCTCAGATGTTTATTTTTACCTTTCTTTAGGGTAAATTGATTAGAGGGATAGTTGTATAATCCCTAGTAAAAGAGTATACTTTAAATAGATTTTTGAAAGAATAAAAAAGAGGTGCAGATGACTAATTTATTAAAGATAGAAGATCTTCACGTATCTGTTGGAGATAAGAAGATTTTAGATGGTATAGATTTAGAAATAAATAAGGGTGAAGTTCACGTTGTAATGGGATCAAATGGTTCTGGTAAGTCAACCTTAATGAATACAATTATGGCCAACCCTGTTTATGAAGTTACAGAAGGTAAGATCTTCTTTGAAGGAGAAGATATCACTGAAGAATCAGTAGATAAGAGAGCTAGACGCGGTATTTTCATGAGCTTCCAACACCCAGATGAGATTCCTGGAGTAAAGCTTAATGACTTTTTGAGAATTTCCAAAGAGCAAAGAGAAGGAAAGAAGCCTTCAATCCTTGCCTTTAACAAGGAATTATCAAAAGAGATGAAAGACCTAAAGCTTTCCGATGATTACGCTACAAGATATGTAAACGTAGGATTTTCTGGTGGTGAAAGAAAGAAATCAGAGATTCTTCAAATGAAGATGCTTAATCCAAAACTTGCCCTCCTAGATGAGACAGATTCAGGTCTTGACGTGGATGCTGTAAGAATTGTAAGCGAAGGAATCAAGGACTTCTTAAGCGAAGATAATGCAGTTGTTATCATAACTCACCACAGAGAGTTACTTGCAAATATCAAGGCTGACTATGTACACATCCTAAAAGACGGCAAGATCCAAGAGACAGGCGACGATAGCCTAATGGATAAGATTGAAAAAGAAGGATACGAGTGGGTGTAAGATGAAAGAAATTAATATTGAAGATCAATTAAAGGAGCTCGATAGAGGATACTACGACTTCTTTAATGAATTTGAATATGCAGATATAACTGATAAGGGTATAAATGCTGATATTGTAAATGAGATTTCTAAGAAGAAAAATGAGCCAGACTGGATGAGAAGAAGGAGACTAAAGTCTCTCGCTCTTTTTGAAAAGATCGACAATCCTTCTTGGGGACCAGACCTTTCTGAGCTAAACATGGATGATATCACAACTTATGTAAAGCCAAAGTCTGATAAGAAATCCAACTGGGAAGCCCTCCCAGAAGAGATCAGAGATACCTTCGATAGACTTGGAATACCTCAAGCTGAGCAAGAGTCTCTTGCAGGTGTTGGTGCCCAATACGATAGTGAGGAAGTTTATCACTCAATCCAGAAACACCTATCTGATCAAGGGGTAATCTTTATGGACTTTTCATCAGCCCTTAGGGAACATGAGGATATAGTAAAGGCCTACTTCCAAAAGGCCATCCCTCCAACTCTACACAAATACGCAGCCCTTCACGGTGCTGTATGGAGCGGAGGATCATTAATTTATGTTCCAGAAGGAGTTGAGGTAGATATTCCTCTTCAATCCTACTACAGGCTAAACGCCCCTGGAGCAGGACAATTCGAGCATACAATGATCATAGCAGAAGATAATGCTAAGGTTCACTTCATCGAAGGTTGTTCTGCCCCAAGATATAATGTAGTTAACCTCCACGCAGGATCTGTAGAAATCTTTGTCGGCAAAAACGCTGAAGTTAGATTTTCAACTATAGAAAACTGGTCAAGGAACATGTATAACCTAAACACCAAAAGAGCTATCGTTCAAGAAGGCGGCAAGGTGATTTGGGTATCAGGTTCTTTCGGATCTAAGGTTTCTATGCTTTATCCAACAAGCGTTCTTGCAGGAGAAGGAGCTAGTGCAGAATATACAGGAATTACTTTTGCATCCAACGGCCAATATATCGACAATGGTTGCTCAATGATTCACCTTGCTCCAAACACTTATTCAACTGCTCTTACAAAATCAATTACAGCAGGTGCTGGTAAGAGTATGACAAGATCTCTCGTTCAGATGAAGAAAAACTCAGCAGGTTCTAGATCAACAGTAGACTGTGAGAACCTAATGATTTCAGAAGAGTCCCAATCAGATACCATACCTGTATTAGATATAAGAAATGACGATGTAGATTGCGGTCACGAAGCCAAAATCGGCTCAATCGATCAAGGGCAAATCTTTTATCTAATGAGTAGGGGAATCCCTGAAGAAGAAGCTAAATCAATGATTGTAAGAGGTTTTGCTGAACCAATTTCTAGAGAGCTTCCACTAGAATATGCTGTCGAGATGAATCGTCTTATCGATATGGAATTGGAAGGAGCAAACGGCTGATGGCAAGAATTAACGAAATGAGAATGCCAACTTGGGCAAGTCTCGGACTAAATTATTTAAAAGAAGATAAGGTTAATATAGAAAATATTGAAGAAATATCCAAAAGAGAAGATTCTTCAGGCATAAGCGAAGTCGAAGAAGCCTTTGCAGGCCACAAGGTCGGAATTTCTGAAAAAATCGAAAAAGAGAATGAAGATTTTAGGAACAAATCCTATGACTTTGATGTTAAAGGAGAAAGAGAAACAGAATATATCGAATTTGACCTAAATAAAGACGACAATATCCTAGTGTCAAACATCGATATCAAGGCGAGTGAAGCTAGCAGGTCATCATTTTTGATAAATATCTTCGATGATGGTTCAGAAAAAATCTTCCTTAATTCAAGAATTAGGGCTAAGCTTGATAAGAATTCCTATGTCAAAATTGTCGTAGTTACAAATCTTGGAAAAGATGCTACAAACCTAAACTCTATTGGAACTTACCTTGCAGAAGATTCTATATTAGATATCACTTATATAGAAGTTGGAGCTGGCAAGAGCCTTGTAAATATCGACAATATCCTTAAAGGAGATAGGTCTAAGGTTATCCAAAAGGGAGTCTACTTCAAAGAAGGAGATGACTTCCTAGATCTTTTAGCTACTAACGAGCATTTTGGAACTGACACTGACTCAGAATGTATGTTCAATGGTGCCCTAAAGGATAGGGCTGAGAAGAACTTCAAGGGAGTAGTTGATCTAAGAAGAGGCTGCCACAAGGCGGACGGCAAAATAGGCGACTATTCTATGATGCTTTCAGATGATGTAATCAACAAGTCTGCCCCAATCCTTCTAAACGAGGAAAGGGAAGTTGCTGGAAATCACGCAGCAAGCGTAGGTAGACTAAATAAGGAAATGCTATTTTACATCATGAGCCGTGGTTTTAGCAAGAAACAAGCCGAAGCTATGATGCTTGAAGCAAACTTTGCTCCAGCTATTGATAATATCGAAGATGAAGCTTTGAGAGATAAGATCAGAGCGAAAGTTCATCAAATGAACCTGGGGTATGATTTATGATTGATGTAGAAAAAATTAGAGCTGACTTTCCCTACCTTGATAGCGAAAAGGTGGGAAAAGAAGTTATTTACTTAGATACAGGAGCGACAAGCCAGAAGCCAGCCTATGTGATAGATGCTGTTGACGAATACTACAGATATTTTAACGCCAACCCTCACAGGGGAGCCCACTATCTAAGCTGGAAGGCGACAGAAGCTTACGAAGAAACTAGAGAAGTTGTCAAAGACTTCATAGGAGCTAGAAAATCTTCTGAGATTGTATTTACGAGATCAACCACAGAGGCCCTAAACCTTCTGGCCTATTCTTATGGACTAAACAAGCTTAAAGAAGATGATGAGATTCTAATTACAATCCTAGATCATCATGCAAATCTCGTTCCTTGGCAAATGGTAGCGAAAAAGACTGGGGCAAAGCTAGTCTATGCCTACCTAAATGATGACTACGGCTTAGATTATGATGATTTGAAAAGCAAAATCAACGAGAAGACTAAGATAGTTTCTGTAACTGGAGCAAGCAATGTTACAGGAGAGCTTATCGATTCAAAGCTTATTACTAAATGGGCCCACGAAGTAGGAGCTATATCAATAGTAGACGGAGCCCAACTTATTCCTCACGTAAAGACAGATGTGAAGGATATAGATTGTGACTTCCTAGCATTTTCAGGACACAAGATGTTCTCTCCTATGGGAATTGGGGTCCTTTACGGAAAATACGAGCTTTTGGATAAGCTTGAGCCTTTCAACTACGGCGGAGATATGATAGAATATGTCTATGAACAAGAATCCACTTTCCAAGAGCCACCTATCAAATTTGAAGCTGGAACTCCAAATGTAGGAGGAGTCCTTGGATTAAAAGCTGCGATTGAGTATGTAGAAAAAATTGGCATGGATGAGATATTTGCCTATGAGCATGAATTAACTTCCTATGCCTATGATTTGATAAAGGACATCCCAAACATCAAAATCTTCTATCCGACAAATGGAAAGGCGGGATCTGTAATATCATTTACCTTTACAGACATCCACCCACACGATATAGCTACAATCCTTGATAGCAAGGGGATAGCTGTAAGAAGTGGCCACCATTGTGCTATGCCACTTCACGGATATCTAGGTATATCTGCAACAGCTAGAGCATCATTTTCTATATACAATACCAAAGAAGAGGTAGAGATTTTTGCCAAAGAGTTAAAGAATGTAAGAAAGGTGATGGGCCTATAATGAATATGGAAGAAATTTATAGTCAAATAATACTAGATCATTCAAGAAATCAAGCCAATAAACACGACTTAGAAGATGCAGATATCACAGAGCCAGGCCACAATCCATCCTGCGGGGACGAGATCGTCCTCCAATTAAAGATGGATGGAGATATCATAAAAGATGCAGCCTTCACTGGAGATGGCTGTGCAATAAGCCAAGCTGCAACTAGCGTTATGTGTGATATTATAGTTGGAAAGACTAAGGAAGAAGCCAAAAAACTTGCTGATATCTACGTAAGAATGATCAAAAGAGAAGATGTAGAAGATAGTGAGCTAGAGCTTCTAGAAGATGCGGTAGCTTTCAAGAACATCCAGAACATGCCACAAAGAGTAAAGTGTGCCCTCCTATCATGGAAGACACTTGACCAAACTATCTAAGATGAATTTGAAAAAATTTGAATTGATGGAATTTGTAACGAGTTTAGTATCTGCTATCCTCTTGTATGTTCTTGCAATC
>CABQOK010000008.1 GCA_902465755.1 uncultured Anaerococcus sp. | reverse complement strand
AAAACTTAATTTTTATGAGAAATTTTTTATGATTATTATTGTTATGTATATAGTTCTTATTATCATAAGTCTTACACAAATGATCGATTCGTTATTTCCAAATATTTACAAGAAGAAAACATATGAAATAATTAGAATTGATAGAACAAATGAAGATATTAGAGATGTTGAAGAATTGTACGTTAAGATTGCAAGAACAGATGATGGATTTCTTTCATTTAGGTGTAAGATACTAAATAAAAATGATATTTCAAGAAAAAATTATAAAAAAATAAAAGGTAAGAAATACAAGAGAAGTGATAAGTGTTTATTTATAGAAAAGGGAAGATATAGATTCATAGATCCTAAAAAAGTAACAATAGAAAATATTCGTTTTGATGAGGTTAGAGTTTTGAAAAGTAGAAGATAATTTTATTAAAATTATATATGATTAAATCTAACATATGATAATACTTTTGATAGTCCGTATAATTGTGTAAAAAAAGCCATTTAAATCCTTAACTAATAGAATATTTTAACTACTAAAAAGACTAAGAGTAACAAATGACTAAAATACAATTAGATTTACACATGGGAATTATTTAGAATTGATTAATTATAAATCAAAAACAGCCTAGAAAGAACTTATCTAATAATATTATTAATGTCAGTATTAGATTAACCAATTATTTAGAAAGAATAAATTGATAGCTAGAAGATATGAGAAAGTAATATTCATATTTAAATAAAGATTTAGCCATGCTTTTGATATTATAGCGTCGCGGATTATGGTTAATATCGTCTAGTATATGTTAGTATGAGATAGTATCTATTATATTAGTAAATTTATCTGAATCCATATTAAGAGATTGAAATTAATAATATTAAATAGAACTCAAATTTGAGCATTAATAAATTATGAGAGGTTTATATGGAAAAAATGAATTATTACGATGGATCAAAGCACTATATGAGGGTTTTATTTAATAGCCTAAAATTTTTAATCAATGATGTACTAGAAGGTTTGACGTTAGAAGCTTTTTTTGGGTTGTTTATACTGAATATCTTACTTATAGCAATTTTAAGTAATATTTTGAAGTTATATGCATTAGTTATATTTATACTGATCTCTGGAATTAGCTGTATTGTAATTTTATGCTATTGTCGTAACAGTTTAACTAAAACAATAGATGATTGGAATGGTAAAGATTATATTTTATTTGTGTTGAAATTTTTTATGTTCGCTGTTTCACTTACACTTTTAAACGGCTTATTAAAGGTGAATTCGAATATAATTGATGATAACGTGCAGATTATCTCAGACGTTTATGCATATTTCGCTTTAGCCTATATTATATTTGTGACTTTAAATCTTGTTATTAAGAATATAATAATATTTTTGATAACAATAGCAAGTATTCTTTATGGATTAATAGATGATCAAAATTTCAAGATATTATTAGGAATACTAGTTTTTGCTTTTGGAGAAGTCGATAAAGATGATATAAAGACTATCTTAGGAATTGAAAATTTTGCGAAAGATAGATTTATAGAGGATAAATTTAAAATTATATTAGCAATAGTATGCAGTATGTTTGTTAATGAATATGGCGAGAAGTTCATAAATTGGGCCTTAAAGAAACAGTTATTAGATTTAGATGAGAATATTTACAAAACTGTATTGAATAGAGGAGCGTATAAACTGTTTATTTCAATTGCTTTATTCTTAATTATTATTACAATTTATGAGTCGAAAAAAGATCAACTTAAAATAAGATATTCTAAAAAAGATGATTCTATTAGTACTGCTAGTTTGAATGAAGTGAAAGATAATCATAATTACTCTGAGTCTGATAATAGTATTGAAGAAGTAAGTGAACCAAATTTTAAGAAAAAAGATTCCAAGATTATTGAATATTCTGTAGCTATTGGAATTATTTTATCAATAGTAAGTAAGTATAGATCTAGGAAAAAATAGGACTAATGGAATGACAGGAAAAATATTTGATTACAGAGATTGGGACATAGAACCTATGCTTGACACGGGATTAAGTGATGATTTTATTTATGGATCTTATGTAGAGCGGGATAGGTTTAGGCAAGAAAATAGAGAGCAATTGCTTGATGCTGCAGGTGCTTATTTACCTTTAGGTGAGGAAATTAGTATTGATGAGTTTGTGAGATTTATAAGCCAAGATATATTTCAGACAAATATAGATTTGAGGGAGAAAGTTATTGGAGAAATAAAGCTTATAAATGGACAAGTTGGGACTAGTGTTGGAGATTTAAGATTTAATTTTATTTCTAAAGATAATAGGCTTATCGAGGACATTATTAATGAATTTTTAGATGAGTACGGGGTGCCTTCAGGGACTAGTTACGAAGAAACATTACCAGAAGAGTTAAAATATTGGTCCGATCAGAATGATGATTTGTATGAAATATTTAATAAATACCCTGTAAAGCTCGTAGATTATCAAAAGAACATTAATGACATATATGAAATGGTAAAAAGTCAAGAAAATGACTTGATTAAAAAGTCTCTTATTTTATCATCTTTAATAATAACAGAAAACATGTACAAGAGTGTGATAATTGAAAAAATACCAGGAGAAATATTTATATCAGATTTTAGTAGAGAAATTTTTGAGAAAGAAATATATAGAAAATTGAGAGGAAGTTTAGATAGTAAAGAAAAGCTATTTAAAAAACTATACAATGTAAAAAGCCCTAAGCAAGCTTGGAATGATTTGAGGAATTCTCTAGCACATACAATAGATGAAGTTCATATAAAGGGAGACATTATTGAGTACATAAATTTAAAAAGTGATAGAATCTGTTACTATTCTATAGGAGATTTAATGGACGATCTGCTTAATTTTAGTGGTGAGATTAAAGAAATAATCGGAAGTTGTGATTAATAGATTAATGGATTGTATCATAGGGTTAGATGAATTAAATAAATATCAGATAATAAGAAGATAAACAAAAAAACTGTTTATCTTTTTTAAGTTTGTGGTAATATAAATACAAAGAGTAGTATTATTAGGAGAGTTATTATGTTAGTTTATTTTGAAGTTGGAGGATTTCTTTCTTTTAACGAACCTCAAATTGTTTATTTTACTCCTAGTCCAGGATCTAGGATAGTAAATACAAGATATGAAAAAAATTATATTATTCATGGTTCTAACAAGATTCCTAGAATAATGAAATCCGCTGTTTTATTTGGGGATAATGCTTCGGGAAAGACAAATTGGTTCTATGCTTTGCAGGCTATGAAGAGAATTATCAAAAATGGGATTGAAAGAGATTATATTGATGATTTTAATTTTGGTAGTGATGAAATGAAATTTTCTATTGGAATTATTGACTCAAGTTCTGAAGATGTTTATGAGTACTCTTTAAAGTTTGACAAAAATAGAAAAGTTATTTTTGAAGAATTTATTTGTGATAATAATGAGATTTTCGTATATGATAATAATTCATTATCAATAGGAATTAATATTGACAAGAAAGTTGAGATAGAGTCGCTATTTAACACAGTTAGTTCGACTGATACATTCTTATCAAAATTGGAAGACTTTGTTCCTGGCTATATTAATGATTTTGTCAACTCTATTTCTAATGTAAAGATTGTAGCTGAGTCTCCTTTCAATGAGGAGATAAAGTATATGCCGCAAATTAGAATTATTGATGAGACGGACAAGAAACTTATTGATTCATATAGACAAGAGGTCATAGAAATATTAAGCGATTTGGATCCTACGATTGATAACTTTGATTACGTCAAAAGAGAAGCTAGTGATAAATTTGGATATGATTTAGTTATAATTCGTCATGGTTATAAGTTTGATATATCTTATGAATCTCAGGGTATTAGAAAAATTGTAAATCTTTTGACAGATATATTAGATATCTTTGATGGAAAAACTATTTTGATTGATGAACTTGATTCTTCTATTGGAACTAAGGCATTGATTCGAATATTTTCTAGCATAGTAAATAGTGATAACAATAAGGACGGACAATTAATTATTTCTTCGCATAATCTTATTTTAATGGACTTTAATTCATTCAATGCAAGCCAAATGTACGTCTTTTCTAAAGATAGTAAATTTCAAACTATCGTTAGATCAATTGATGACTATGATTTGAGATATGAAAAAAAGAACCTGCCATCACTATACCTTGATGGATCGTTTGAGGTATTCTAGATGAAGATAAGAAGAAAAAAAAGAAAATTAAAAACCACTGTAACTGTTAATATCGCATGTGAAGGAATTAGCGAGAAGACATATATAGAAAATATTTTGAAGGAGTATAACCTTCTTACTGCTAATATAACTATAACAAATTTAGAAGGAAAAGGAATGCTTCCTTTTATATCATATTATGAAAAAAATGAGAAATTGTATAGAGTTTTTATATTTGTAATTGATTTGGATAGAGCTAGGCAAAAAGATATAGAATTACGTAATTTGAATAGACTGATAGATAAGCTAGAAAAGAATAATTTAAGAAATAATGTTTTTCTTTCAAACCCTGACTTCGAAGTGTTTGTGTCAGCGGCAATTGGTATTAGGTATGATGAAATTTGGGAAACCAAGTATGTTAAGGGAAATGGTGTATACAAATTTATCAAAGATAATGGTGGTTCTTACGAAAAAGCGGTAGCAAATTTAGGCGATAAATTTTACTATGAAAAACAATATACTAATAAAAAAGGAAGCAAAAATAAAGAAAATCTAAATATTAACCATAGCAACTTAGTTTATTTTATAGATTATATGGGTGAATTATTGGAAGGTAGGAATATGTAGGTGGAGTTGAGAATAAGAATAATCTATATACTCAGCTATATCTATCAAATCAATTATTATTCCTTAGATCTTTGAATTGTGAACTCAGTATAAGGGGAAATGCAAACATTAGAGGATGGTGTTCTTGGGAATTAGGAACTTTTTATACGATTAATAGTATAAACAAAGATTCTAAGTTTTATATTAATCTGTACAGCAAAAAGGGCAAGAAAATAAAGAACAAACAGTTAGACGGAATTAAGCCTTTGAATAATATTGTTAGAGGAGTTTTAGTGTGAAGGGAAGTGAAGATGGCTTATATTGAGAGTTTAAAGATATTTGGATTTAAAAAGTTTCAGAATTTTGAAATTAATTTTAATAAAAATTTAAATGTTCTCATTGGTGAGAATGAATCTGGAAAATCTACGATTTTAGAGGCTATAGATATAGTATTGAATCCATCTACGTTTAAATATAGCGATAGTAAAATGAATAAATATTTCAATATTAAATCTATTAAAAGATTTTTTGAGGATAATACGCAATCAACTTTACCAAGAATTGAAATTGAGTTATTTTTAAATCTGAATGATACGGATAAAGCTTATAATTTTGACGGTCTTCATTATAAAGATAGCTCTATGGAGACTAAGACAGGAATTAGATTTGTTTATGAATTTGATCAGGAATTTATAAATGAAGTGGACTTTGCAGATTTTGCAGATAATAGCGTTCTTCCATTGGATTATTATAAATTAAGCTGGATGACTTTTCAAGGAAAGGCTTATAAAAGAATTATGCTAAATATGAATGATATATTTTTAGATAATGGCAAAGTCCAAAATGATATATATGGTTCATACTCAAGAAAAATCTACAAAGCGAAAATTGATGAAAAATCACAAAGAAGGTTGTCATCTAATTTTAGACAGAGCTTAAGCAAGTTTAAAAAAGGTAATGATGCCGACTTAATGTTAGAAGCAAGTGAAAAGATAGGTCTAGATGACTTTAAGAGTGATCTTTTGAATCTGATAGATATTTATGATGGAGATATATCTCTAAGAAATATGGGAAGTGGCAAAGAGAATATTATAAAAACTAAATTAGCTTTGTCTAATGCGAGTTTCGATGTTGTCCTAATTGACGAACCTGAAAATCATTTAAGCCATACTAGAACCAGACAATTGATATCTATGATTAAAAAGATAACAAATAGTCAAATAATAATAGCGACTCACAGTTCTCTAATAGTTAATCGATTAAACTTAAAAAATCTTATGTGGATTGGAAATAGTAGAGCACACTATTTAAGTGACCTATCCTTATCTACTTCATTGTATTTTGAAAAAATAGATAATTTTGATATATTAAGATTTATTTTAGCAGAAAAAGTTATCTTAGTGGAAGGAGCTGCAGAATATATAATACTTCCTTCTATAATTGAAAAAGTGACAGGAAAAGATTTGGATTCACTTAATATCGATGTTATTTCTATGGGCAGTATATCTTATGGTAATTTTTTTGAGATAGTTAAGGTTGGGAATTTAGATAAAAAAGTATTGGTATTTACAGATAATGATAAAAAAGATATAGATACGAATACTAAAGTTGATAATTTAAAAATATATACAGACTTAGATAAAAATAATTGGACATTAGAAGTAGCATTTTATAATCTAAATAGTGAATATTTTGATGATTTATATTCTGGTAGAAAAACTAAGGAAAACTATAATAATAAGCCTATGGAAAAAGCAAAAGCACATATGTTAAAAAATAAAACAAATAATGCTCTTGAGATTGAAAAAGGAATTAATGATGGTCTCTTAGAAATTCCAGAGTATTTAAAGGCTGGTATAGAATGGATAGTAAAGTAATTTTAGCTAAAGCTGGTTCAGGTAAAACATATTATATTTGTAATAATTTTGATTGTGATAAACGAGTGCTAATTATATCTTTTACGCATGATAATTTAGAGAATATTAGAAGAGAATTAAGATGTAGGTTTAATGGAAGAATTCCTAATAATATTGATGTATATACTTATGATTCTTTTCTATATAATCATTTACTAAGACCTCTAGAACCAATTTCTAAATTTGAAAATCTTAGTAGTCGAGGAGTAGATGTAAGGTCTAAGGTAATTTCTGATGGTAGAAATAAGGCATATATAAAAGATAAATTTGTTAGACATTATGTGAATATCAATAATCAATATTATGTAACAAGAATGGGTAAATTATTTTGTAAAGAAAAAGATAGCTTTAAAAAAATAGCACTAAGAAGATTGGAAAAATATTTTGATATGATTTTTATTGATGAATTTCAAGATTTCACTGGGTCTGATTTTAAAGTAATTAAATATTTGCTGGGTAATTTAAAAATAAAAGTTGTAGCAGTAGGTGATTTATATCAATCAAATGTTACCCCAATAAGGAATGATGGGCGAGGTTCATCGTCACCATATGATAAAGTAAATAATATATCTGATTTCAGAGATTATATTTCAAAAAATATAGAAATTGATACAGAAACATTGAAGAAAAGTCGCAGATTGGGTGCTGAAGTTTGTAGTTTAATTACTAATTATATGAATATAGATATACTATCTTATGATATGCATTCATCTGATATTATTTGGTTAGATGACAATCATGAAATTTCAAAGGTTATGAAAGATAAGAATATTACAAAATTAATATACAATAGAGGTAATATAAACAATTTTGGTATCAATTTTAAAACTTGGTCGTACTCTAAAGGTGATACTTATGATAGTGCATGTGTAATTTTAACAGATAAAGCAAATAATCCTAATGATTGGAACAAGTTGCGTACAAGTACTAGAAATAAATTATATGTAGCATTAACAAGGGCAAAAAATAATGTTTATATAATAAGAAATGATATTTATAAAAAATGGAAAAAGTCTATTGGGATTTAGTCAAGTCCATAATATTGTGTAATTTAAACTAGCACAATATTTACTATTTCATTCTAACATACAATTTAGAAGATGTGATCTAATCCTCATTGATATAAATGAGGATTGGTCTCTAAAAGCCGACGGGCTAATTATCAATCGAATAGCTGATTCTTTATTTAGAAATATTATAACTACTTTTTCTTATTTTCTAACTTCTTCGTTTAATCTTTCTAAGCAATTTGTCGACCTAAATCTGCTATAAATTACATTATTATCTAGGTAAGCAAAGGCATATTCAAATACTTCATTTAAGGTATTTAAAGAGTTTCGCTATATCATTTTTGACTCTAGCATTGATTAAATTATGAATATCTTATATGTTCAATGTAAAAAGTAATTAAATCATTTGTTAAACCTAGTTAATTTTTGCTGTTATAAGAATTGCACTAGTTTTGATTTCTAATGACCTTTTCTTCTTATGCAATTATACGGACTCTATCAATAAATTGGTGCTTACTAGTAATAAAACTATAACTAGGTATAATAATAGTAACCATGAAGTTAATCAATACGCATGGAGTTACAAAAAAAGACGAGCGTGGGGCTCGTCTTTTTTTGTGCTAGTTATCATCTTTTTTCTTGCTGAATAGCTACTTGCACAATAAGTTACCAGCTATTTGTGCTGAAACAGCAAAAATGATGTCAAGTAAAAATCGCATGAACTCACCTCCTTACATGATAATTGAAGTGATGATAATACGTATGTTATAATATATTTATATAAGATAGAATATTCAGACTACAAATTTGAGATTTTAGATACTGCATGTATGACTTTTAGATTTAGTTTTATACTTATATGAATTATTGTTTACTAGTAATAAAACTATAACTAGGTATAATAATAGTAACCATGAATTCTAGAAAAACTGCATGGTCTTAACCAAAAAAGACGAGCCTGCCTGCTCGTCTTTTTTCGTGCTAGTTATGATCTTCGTATCAAGCTCCGCTTGACCACTCTGTGGAGGATCTTCCGATGGCCAGACGGGCTTGTCTTGTCTAACCATTTGCAAATAAAGTAACCAACAATACTTGCTGTGACATCTGATATAAATTCTAGAATTTCTCGCACGATCTCACCTCCTTCCATGCTATTGGAAGTGATGATAACATGTGTATTATACTTTATTATATATAGTTTTTTCTTTTATACAAAATTATTGGATAATTTTCATAATATTATTGTCTTAAGTAATTTTCATTCTTTTATTCCGGATGCTTGTAGTTATAGAAGTGTGATTTTTAATTATGAGATCTCTAGACTACGCTTCGCTCCGCTCGACGGTAGGTAAATTTAATAGATCTCTCGACAAGCTCGAGATGCCACCTTTGGTGTCAGTTTTCGGGTTCGAGGGACAGCCTGTCCGGCACTCTGCCATCAATTCACTTTATTCATTATGGACAGATCCATTGGATATAAGAGTGGATGTTTTACTTGCCATTATGATAAGCACCAGTTTCCCTTACTTCGACCATGTGGAGAAGTCTCGGTTATTTGGAGATTTGCTTAGATAAGTTTTCTTTGTTAGGGTTATATATTATATTTTAGAATCTTAAATTTTCCCAAAGAAAAAGTGGACCAGGGTTTATAGCATTAGGTCCGCTTTATTTTTCTATAATAATTTGATCCCCTTGTTGGCTAGGGCTTTTCTTTGCTCGTCTGGCCAGTAGGATACTTGGACTTCTCCTATATGGGCTTTTTGGAGGAAGAACATACATAGTCTTGATTGGCCGATTCCTCCACCTATGGTTTGTGGGAGTTTGCCGTCTATAAGCATCCTGTGGTAGTCGAATTTTAGTCTGTCTAGGTTATCTGTTTGTTTTAGTTGTTCATTTAGTCTTTCTGGGTTGACCCTGATGCCCATGGATGAAAGTTCTAGGACATCGTCTAGGACTGGGTTATATACAAGGATGTCTCCGTTTAGTTCCCAATCGTCGTAGTCTGGGGCACGGAGGTCGTGTTTTTCTCCGTTTGAGAGGACTTTTCCGATTTGCATTAGGAAAACTGCGCCGTATTCTTTGACTGCTAGTCTTTCTCTTTCCTTATCGTTCTTACCTGGGTATTTTTGGAGGAGCTCTTCGCTTGTCATAAATCTTATTTGATCTTTTAGGAGCTTCTTTCTAGTTGGGATGAGAGTGCAGAGGTATTCGTCTAGGGACTTCATAGTCCTGTAGATCGTTTCTACGATTTGTTTGAGATAATCTACGTTTCTGTCTTCTTCATCCATGATTAGCTCCCAGTCCCATTGGTCGACGTAGAAGGAGTGGGTGTTGTCTGGTTCTTCGCAGCGTCTTATGGCGTTCATGTCTGTGTAAAGGCCCTCGTGAGTTTTGAAGTTGTATTCTTCTAGGGCGTATCTCTTCCATTTGGCTAGGGAGTGGACGATTTCCATCTCAGCGTTGTGGGCTTCTGGAAGGTCGAAGGTTACAGGTTTTTCTACTCCGTTTAGATTATCGTTAAGACCTGATGTTTCTGAAACGAATAGGGGAGCAGATACACGCTTAAGGTTTAGGTTGTTGGCTAGGTTGATTTGGAAATAGTCTTTTATTTCCTTAATCAATAGTTGGGTTCTATATAAATCTTCATTGCTTTTGTAATTTTCTGGTATAACTAACTTACTCATATTAACTCCTTTTCAATAAATAATAGTATACTCGAATTTTCCCCAAAAATAAACAGAGAAGTTCCTATATAGCAATAAATGTGATATAATATGACCGAGTAGTCGACGTAAACTATTCGACATTGCTTAAAGGAGAAAACTATGAAAAAAATAAGAGGAATCCTTCTGTCCTTGCTCTTTGTCCTAACGCTTGTAGCTTGCACAGCTAAGGAAGATAAGGGGAAAGATATTACAAGGGCAGAAAATCCTACATATAATAAAACTAACGCCAAGACCGACCTCAATGTCTTTGCGGCAGCTTCCATGACCGAGTCCCTAAAAGAATTAAAGGCAGTTTTCGAAGAGGAAAATCCAGGAATTAATCTCGTCTTTAACTTCGATTCCTCAGGGACCCTCAAGACACAAATTGCCGAGGGAGCGGCCTGTGATGTATTTATTTCTGCTGCTAAAAAGCAAATGGATGAGCTTGATCCAAATAGGGCGTCTAAAGCCAGCAAGATTACAATCGACCCTAATACAAGATTTGACCTCCTAGAAAACGAAGTTACTCTTGCAGTAAAGGAAGATTCTAATAAGGATATCAGATCATTTGATGATATTAAAAAAGACGTTGTTGAGACAATCGCCCTGGGCAATGCCGATGTTCCTGTTGGCCAATATTCTGAATCTTTACTAAAGAATATGGGGATTTGGGAAATGATTCAAGATAAGATTAGCTTCGGGTCAAATGTCAAGGAAGTTACTTCTTGGCTTACGGAAGGAGCTGTTGATTGCGGAATTATTTATTCGACAGATGCTAAGGCGGCAGGTCTAAAAATCGTAGCTATTGCAAATCCTGATATGCTTGATAAGAAGGTAATATATCCAGCAGCCCTTATCGAGAATTCTCCTAATAGGGAAGCTAGCGAGAAGTTCTTGGAATTTCTAAAGAGCGATAGGGCAAGGGAAGTCTTTGCCAAATATGGTTTTAAGCCAGCAAGTTAGATTAGCTATGAATCTATTTCCCTTATATAATTCTGTTAGAATTGCTTTAATTTCTTGTTTTTTCACATTTTTCCTAGGGATATTTTTGGCTTATCAAGTAAGAAAGCTAAATCCAACGGTCAAGGGATTCTTGGATGTAATATTAACCCTACCCTTGGTCCTTCCTCCAACGGTTGTTGGATTTTTCTTACTTAAAAGTCTGGGTCCTAACAATTACCTAGGAGAGTTTTTCGCAAGGAAGGGTATCAGCCTAGTTATGAGATGGTATTCGGCGGTTTTTGCGACTATTATCGTAACTTTTCCCTTGATGTATAGGACGAGCAGGGGGGCTTTTGAATCTTTTGATATGAATCTAAAATATGCCGCCCAGACTCTGGGTAAGTCCAATACTTGGATATTTTGGAGGATAGTCCTTCCCTCTTGCAAGAAGGAGATTCTCGCAGGCCTTATCCTTTCCTTTGCTAGGGCCTTGGGAGAATATGGAGCGACTAGCATGGTTTCGGGATTCATTCCCAACAAGACTGCCACTATTTCAACTACGGTCTATCAGCTATGGAGGATCGGCCAGGACAGCCTTGCCTACAAATGGGTCCTCATCAACCTTGCCATTTCCTTTGTAGTTTTGTTAGCACTTAACCTTCTTGAAAGTAAGGAGAAGAATTATGCTAGTGTGTAAGATAAAAAAGAACTTCAAGAATTTCAAGCTCGACGTGGATTTTGAGATGGAAAATGAGAGTCTGGGATTTCTTGGAGCAAGCGGGTCGGGTAAGAGCCTAACCCTTAAGGCCATAGCAGGACTTATTAAGCCTGATTCTGGTAAGATTATCCTAAATGGGAGGACTCTCTTTGATTCAGAAAAGAAAATCAATCTAAGACCCCAGGACAGGAAAGTGGGCTATCTCTTCCAGGACTACGCGCTTTTCCCGAACTTTACTGTAGAAGAAAATGTGAGGGCAGGTCTTAGAGAAAAGGCCAATATCACAGACAAGCTAAAAGAGATGCATATCTTCCATATCAAGGATAAGCTTCCGGCCCATATTTCTGGAGGAGAAAGGCAGAGGACAGCTCTTTGTAGGATTCTTGTAAACAAGCCAGATATCTTACTTCTAGATGAACCCTTCTCAGCCCTTGATGAGTTTCTCAAAAATTCAATCGAGACAGAAGTCTTAAATATTATAAGAAAATATGAGCTTAAGACGATTCTGGTAAGCCATAACAAGGACGAAGTCTATAGGATGAGCGATAAGATAATAAGTATTAGCAACGGAAAAAGTGGAGACCTAAAGGAAACGAAAGACTTCTTCGAAAGTCCCACTACTCTCACTGAGGCTAAGCTTATTGGTATAAATAATTTCTCTGATTTTGAAATAGATAAAGACGAGATATTTCTTAAGTCTTGGGGGATTAGACTTAAGGGTGAGATTAAGGCTGATGGAAAGATTTGTGCCCTAAGGAGTGGGGATATAATTTTAAGTGATAGGGCCTTGAATGATGATTTTATCAAAATCGAAGATTTTCATCTAATAGAAAATATCGACTCCTTCCTTGTAATTTTAAATCAGGATGATAAAAAGTATGATGATTTGAGGATTGAAATAGATAAGGAAGAGTATAAAGAGTTTCACGATGGGCTAAAGTATTTTACTATAGATAGCCGCAAGCTATTGTTTTTGAAAGAGGAATGATTATGAAAGATCAATTTGGAAGAGAAATTTCATATCTTAGGATATCTGTCACCGATAGGTGTAATTTCAGGTGCAAATATTGCATGGGAGAAGATGGAATTAAGCTTCTCCGTCACGAGGACATCCTAACTTTCGAGGAGATAGTAGAAACAGCCCAGATCATGGCAGGTCTTGGTATTAGAAAGATCAGACTTACTGGAGGCGAGCCTTTCGCAAGGCGAGGAGTTATGGATCTTATAAAAAGCCTAGATCAAATCCCAGAGATAGAGGACTTGGCCATAACGACAAACGGGTCTATGGTTTATGATAAGCTTGACCTTCTTAAGGAATATGGGATTTCTAGGATTAACTTTAGTCTGGATACCCTAGATAGGGAGAAGTTTAAGCTTATAACTGGAGCCGACAAATTAGTAGAGGTAAAAAGAGCCATATTCAAGGCAATCGAACTTGACTTTAAGGTGAAAATCAACGTAGTACTAATCAAGGGCTTCAATGATAAGGAAGTAGGAGATTTCCTAGCCCTTACTGAAAATAAAGATATCGAAGTTAGATTTATTGAACTTATGCCAATCGGGGCGGACC
The DNA here is from genome assembly GCA_902465755.1 of uncultured Anaerococcus sp. Classification (GTDB taxonomy): domain Bacteria; phylum Bacillota; class Clostridia; order Tissierellales; family Peptoniphilaceae; genus Anaerococcus. The sequence goes on along the minus strand of CABQOK010000008.1, from coordinate 2,595 downwards.
TTGACTTTGATAGGAATAATTACAAGGCGAACGACAATATCCTCGATGGATATAGGAAAAAGGACCTGGGCTTTGACGGAGTGGCGAGGACCTTTGCCATAGAAGGTCATAAGGGAAGGGTCGGTCTCATATCGCCCCTAAGCCACAAGTTCTGCAAGGATTGTAATAGGATTAGGCTTACTGCAGATGGGAAGCTTAAGGCCTGCCTGCACTCGAGAGAGGAGATTTCTATCAAGGGCCTAAGCCATGAAGAAAAAAAGAAAATAATCAGAGAAAGTATTTACACCAAGCCCAAAAGTCACAGGCTAGGTGATTTTGGCTCGGAAAGCGTACGAACAATGAGTTCTATAGGAGGATAGATGGATAAGTTTAGTCATTTGGATGAGAATGGAAGAGCGAGGATGGTTGATGTATCGGGCAAAGATCCGACAGATAGGTTGGCTATAGCGACTGCCAAGGTCTTCTTAAATGAAAAGACCTACACCATGGTACAAAACTCAGAGATTGAAAAGGGAGATGTCCTAACTGTGGCCAAGGTCGCAGGAATCATGGCTGCCAAAAACACTGCCAATATGATTCCCATGTGCCATCCCATCAATCTAACTTCTATAGAGATCGACTTTGTCATGGATGATAAGACTCATACAATTGAGATTAGAACTTCAGCTAAGCTTAATGCCAAGACAGGAGTCGAGATGGAGGCCCTTACGGGAGCGAGTGTGGCTGCTCTTACGATTTATGATATGTGCAAGGCAGTCCAGAAGGATATAGAAATTGGCGAGATTAAACTTTTAAGAAAGACTGGCGGCAAGAGTGGAGATTACAAGAATGAAAGTTATATCGGTTAATATAAGCGAGAAAAAGGGAACGATCAAAAGCCCTGTCCCTCAAATAGAACTAAAGAAAAAGCATGGAATAGTGGGAGATGCCCATGCGGGAAATTGGCACAGGCAGGTCTCCCTCTTGGCGGTGGAATCATTAAATAAGATGAAGGAGAAAATCCCGAGTCTAAAGCCAGGAGATTTTGCAGAAAATATAATGACAGAGGGGATTAGCCTTCATACCCTTCCTATAGGGACACTTCTCATTATTGGAGAATGTGAGCTTGAAGTGACTCAAATCGGAAAAGAATGTCACAAGGGTTGTGAGATTAGAAACATAACGGGTGAATGTACAATGCCAACTGAAGGAATCTTTGCTATAGTAAGGAAGGAAGGCACAATCTACCCAAGAGACGCAATAAGGATAGTTTATGATAGAAAAAATTAGAGTAGAAGATGCAGTGGGTCTCCCTCTCCTCCACGACTTTACAGCGATTATGGAAGATGGATTCAAGGGTGTCTTGTTTAAAAGAGGACATATAGTCGAAGAATCTGACATCGAAGCCTTAAAAAAGATTGGCAAGGACCATATATATGTAGGAGAGCTAGAAGAAGACCAAGTCCATGAAGAAGACGCGATTGCTGAAATTTCCGAGGCTCTCTTTGGGGCAAATATCGAAGCCTCTGATGTAAGTGAAGGAAAGATCAATCTTACAAGCAAGGTCAAGGGGCTTTTCGTCATAGATAGGACTCTTCTAAGAAAAATCAACGAAATCGGAGATTATACCATAGTTTGCAAGAAATCCTACAGTAAGGTTAATCAAGGAGACAGGCTTGTAGGAGCGAGAATCGTTCCTCTCTGGACTGAGAGAGGTCAAGTAGAAAAGGCCAAAGAGATTCTCGAAACAGGTCCCATATTTGAAGTGAAGGAATTTAAGAAGCTAAAAGTAGGATGTATCATAACTGGAGATGAGGTCTACTATGGAAGGATCAAGGATGCCTTTAGGCCAGTCATTGAAGAGAAGCTGGCAGAGTTTAAGGCGGAAGTTTTAGGCTATGAATTCCTCCCAGATGATGAAGATAGGCTTGTAGGAACTTTCGAGAAATTTAAAGAGGAAGGTGCGGGCCTTGTGATATTTACCGGAGGAATGAGTGTCGATCCAGATGATATTACCCCAAGAGCCATTAGGAAAACTGGGGCAGATGTTATAGTTCAAGGAATCCCTATGCAGCCAGGAAATATGCTTATGGTTGCAAGATTAGGTGAGACCTATCTTATGGGAGTGCCTGGAGCAAGTATCCACTCGAAAATTACAAGCTTTGATTTCTTCCTCCCTAGGGTCTTTGCAGGAGTCGACCTAAAGAGAGAAGACTTTCTAGAAATGGCGGAAGGAGGGCTCTTGTGAGATTTACGGCAGGAGTGCTTACGATTTCAGACAGGGCAAGCTCTGGAATCTATGAGGATAAGAGTGGGAAAGCCCTGGTAGAATTACTAGAAAAGTTTGGCTTAGAAGTTAGAAAATATGAGATAGTGGCAGATGATTTCGAAAGCATTAGGGAAAAATTATTAGCATATACTAATGAAGAAATTTCCCTAATACTTACCAGCGGAGGCACAGGCTTTAGCCAAAGAGACATCACACCCGAGGCAAGCCTTGCCGTAATAGAAAAAAGAGCGGACGGCATAGTCGAATCTATCAGGAATGAATCCGCCAAAATAACCCCTATGGCTTATCTATCAAGAGCTGTGGCAGGGATTAGGGGGAAAAGTTTA